>JAOTSC010000078.1 GCA_030247525.1 bacterium
GCGAGAACCTTCGAGAAAAAATAGTTTGCTATGGTGTAATGTATTTATGTCAAACAATTAATCTGTGTCACATAGATATAATTGACATTTGCAATCTCAACTTGGATTTTGTTCATCCTTCCAGATAGATTGCCTCTACTGCAATTTCGCAGTTCTATACGCACAAGTGTGCGAGTAACAAACAAGGGGGAAAATTATGAATTCACGGCGATTGTTCATTCCGATCTTTATCGTTGTCCTGTTTGGTTGTGCAGCATTTGCACAAACATTTACCACGACCCATCCGATGCTATTTTCTACTGGTCCACTTGGTCCAAGTAGTACTGGTTTTGCTATGATAAACGTACCGGAAGTGGATGTAGTAACCAGCATCAAGATTAGGGCTAACATCACATTTCCAATCGTTGACGATTTGGAATTGAGATTAGTTAGTCCGAGCAACACGCAGCGAATCATCGCAAGTGCAGTTGGTTTGGGTGCGAATTTCACGAATACGGTGTTTTGGGACGGTGCTGCCCAGCCGATCAATGGAGGTGTAGCTCCATTCACCGGTTTCTTTCAACCGATGTTATCGTTAAATGTTTTTAACGGCGAACCGGTTAACGGCATGTGGATGTTGCAGGTGCAGAATTTTGGTGGTCAGTCCGGTTCAATCGATAACTTCGAGTTAGAATTGAACGCGGAACTACTTCCAGTCGAATTGAATTCGTTTAGTGCAGAAGCATCAAACAATCAAGTTCACATAAACTGGCGAACAGAATCGGAAACCAACAACGCTCGATTCAATCTTTACCGCTCGACTAACAGCGATCAGAGAGGTGACATTGTCGCCGAGATCGCCGGTCATGGTACATCGGCAAATCAGCATACTTACTCTTTTATCGATAATCGTGTTGTGAACGGTATGACGTATTATTACCGGTTATCCGATGTAGATGTGAATGGTATTGAGTATATTCACGCAAGTGTAGTTTCTGCGACACCAATGCAACGGAACTATACATCTGTTCCGGGTAAGTATAGCTTGAATCAGAATTATCCGAATCCGTTCAATCCATCGACTGCTATCGCATTCAAATTGGCGATAGGTGGGCATGTAACACTCACAGTGTTCGATATTCTTGGCAATGAAGTTAGCCGGATCGTTGATGAGAGTTTACCGGCAGGTGAACACTCAATCAGCTTCAACGCTGTTGAGTTACCTTCGGGAATTTACTTTTACCGGCTATCCACCCAGGGATTTTCTACCACCAAGCGAATGGTGTTGATGAAGTAGCATTACAAAACCTATGATAAAGAAACCCCCTGCAGTAATACAGGGGGTTTCTTGTTGTAGGAATCAGTTTATTGAGATGACTATTTCTTAGCGGAGATCTCAATGAAATCGGGTCCAGTAATTGGTGTGAATCGATGCACTCGGCGATGCTTCTGAGCAGATCGAACCTGCATCGAAGTAGCATCGGGAGTGGTCGATTGGATACCAATTGCCGGTTGATACGGCACTCCAGCCAAACGAGCTAATGTCGGGTTGGATGCCACCATAAACGGCGAAACCGCATTGACCCGATAATAGTAGTATGTATTGGTCGATGCTGTAGAATCATACCAGGTTGTCGCGCCATTGCTGACAAAGTCGACAATGTTTGTGTACCCAACTGTATCAATCTGGAAGTATGGGAAAATATCACGATAGATTCCGTAACCAGCTACCCGACCTAATGAAGCGTTCCAGCTTAACCGTGGGTACATGATTTGCAAATTCTCCGGCGGAGTCGGAGGTTGCCAACCATAACCGGTAACAGTGAATGTGTAGGGATTGTTTTCCGAATCGTTACTGGAAATTGTAACAGTACCGCTCAATGCCCCAAAGCTCGTGGGGGTAAAACGTAGCGTCATTGGAACTGCTGTCCCACTGGCGATGGTAGTCATCGGTTGAGCAGTACATGCGAAATCGCCAGTGACTGAAACGGCTGGAGTTCCCGTTAACAACAAAGCACCTAACCCTTCGTTCTCTACTGAGAATTGAAGGGAAGATGCTTCCCCGGGCCAGAGACTGTCAAATGAGACGGTTCCAGTAACGTTTGGTATGACTGTTTCACCTTGCCGAACAACGATTGTCGGATTCGGATTCCCAACTTGCATGATGACGGGAAGTACGTAGGGTGAATTGGTTGAATTTCCGGTAAAGGTAAAGCTTCCTACCAGAGAATCACCGGCAGTACGATCCATTGCATTCCATAACACCGAATAACTGGTTGAACTGCTGCCCGGTATAGAAACTGCCGTGACACTTGGTATCGCCCAACGGGTTGAGTATGTGAACCGAATCGTATTTGTGTCGGGAACAGTCGTATTGTTGTAGCAGTTGATGAATGATGTGCGGGTTTCATTCTGGAGTCCAACATTAACATTCACGTCTGCGCCGGTAACCTGTTGGTAATTGTAGTAGAAATTCCCATCGGCTTCCAACACGACTTGGAAGGTTAGCACGGAGGTTGTTGCCGAATTGTAGCGGGAGACTTGATTCCAAGCAAAGACTGCGCGGTTGTTCGCTGCATCCATGAGAACTCTGGTGTTACCAGTGTTACCGTTGGAACCAACTACTAAATCCGACCAGTAGGGAGCCAAGGCTGAAAGTAACGAGTCGGTCGGCATCGTATAGGTTGTACGATGATAAACTGCTGATGTTGTCGAATTGAAGGTTATCCAACCATTCGTACACATCCAAACCTGATTGTAATTCTGGCCATAGTATGAGAAAGTAAACGGTAAGGTAAATGGTCCGGTTGTCGCATCGTCGCCGGACGGTCCAGCAACTCCGGTCGAAGCATCGATCCAACGATAAGCGGGTCCACCGGGATCACTGGTTTGCTGCCAACCGCTAATTGAACCAGAACCAGTATTGGCTGATAGAGTACCGGTATAATCCGCTGAACCGGTGTTTTGAAGTGTAACGGTCGTGCGTATCGAATCGCCCGGAGAAACAATATTTGTAAGAGGATTGATCATGTTCAAAAATGCGGGTGTTTGCAACGTAAAGTTTGAGTTCGATGTGTCCCCGATTGTCGCTATCAACTCAGACATGACTCGTATTCGAGCTGTCTGAGTTGGTGGTGGCGACAACGTTATTGATTCAATCCCATCGTTCGTTGTATTGGATACAAGTGTTTCCCAGTTTTCAGAAGGATAACTCCGATTTAACTGAACCATCACAGTACCGGAGTTGAGTGACTTATTCCATGTCACGCTAATGGGTAATGAACCTGCTATCGTTTCTCCACCGTTCGGATAGGTAACAACAATGCGGGGGAATCCAATATAAAAGATTGCATTGGAAGTATCGCCGCCTGTGCCAGAAGTGGGAAGAATTCGGATCCGAGCCGAAGCAGTCGAGGAAGTACCGGTTACTACCCAGTTTTCGCTGCCATCGTTTGTCGTGTTTGTAAGGATTCGTTCCCAGGTTCCGGTGGGATAGGTTCGATTCAGGTCGATGTTAACCGAGGTTGCGGAGGGGGCACCCTGCCAACTGATTGTGGTTGCGGCTCCGATTGCCAACGAGTCGCCGCCATTAGGAGCTACAACTCGAAGATTCGTGTCAAGCTGAGTTGTCGTAAAGTACAACGCCCGATTGGAGTTTGCGCCTGCTGTAATCGATGCACTTCCGGAAGTATACTGATTCCAGTAACTATACTCCAATCCACGGGTATAGGTACTGTCGGCAATCCCGATACAGGCATAATCAACATCGCCACTGGGGTCACCGGTTGCGTTGTTAAACGTACTGTACTGAAACTTGATCGGAGCATCACCTGTAGGTGTTGAGTAAAACGAGGGATCAAAAATTATGATCTGGAACAGATTGGTCGCGCTGGTCCAGAGCGTTTGCACATTCCATGTCAACACGATACGATGATTCGCAACATCGTTATAGTAGTATACACCTTGTGGTGCGGAGCTCATTTTAAGGTCCATCCAGAAAGCTGCAAGAATGTTTGGCGGTCCCTCGTTTGCCGGCAGATGCCAAGCGCGGAAGTTGTCGAAATATGGATGATTCCCGAATGCTGCCCAGCCATTGGAACAAATTGTTAATGAGTCATAGGAAACACCATAATGCCGCGCTGCAAATGGTAACCGGATCCGTTGGTTCGCATCCTGGGTTTCACCGGCATCGTTGATTGTTAACCGCGTTCCCAAACCGTTGCTGATAATCTCAACCCAACTATAAGTTGGCGCCTGATTATAACCTACATCGGTGTTATCATAGCATAAGTATCCATAGCTATCGGGGCCGGTTGGATCGGTTGTTACACGTGTTCCAACGGTCACGCTAAAAATCATGGTATCAAGTACCGCCCCATTGGTGAAAACAACGCTCATCGGAATTTGAGTACCGCGGAGAATGTTACCACTTGTGGTAATCGTCCAACGTTGATCGGTCGCATTGCTTACATTTGAACCAATTGGAAGCGAAGCAAAGTTCACCGTCGGAGTGTTTACCGTTATTAACGGTGTGGAAGAAATCAACGTGGCAGTT
This sequence comes from bacterium, assembly GCA_030247525.1. Taxonomy (NCBI): domain Bacteria; species bacterium. The sequence goes on from JAOTSC010000078.1 coordinate 4,535, forward strand.
GATGTCGTCGAAGGTGCCCACACCCCGGTGTTACGGACGGTCGTCGTAAGTAAAACTGACGTTCCCGGATTTAGTGTTGATGATGGTGTATATGACTGAAATGCGATCTTCATCGAACGGACAGTCATATTGTAGGTCAGAGTGCGAGTGCCGCCGGTATAAGTTAGGTTCAATACCATTGGGACAACATCATTGTCTTTCAGTCCAGCAAGTAATTGAACCCGAACCGGGGTTGATGAGTTCTGCGACGTTCTTGAAGCGATATTTGCCCATGAAGTATTGGCGTTCGAGATTATTACTCGCGGATCGCTGCATTGTATAATCCCAGTGATAGATGTTGCAGTACTGTTTCCGTAGTTTTGCAATGGAAGCATGACATCGACCGTCTCGCCGGGATTTGCCACGGCACTACTATTGCCTATTGTTCCACCGTTGTTGTCGTCATCGATGATTGGAGTTCCCAACCCGAGGTCGTTTTGTTGTGTAGAGATGACTACCGTATCGACGATTGGATAGTAATTCACTTCGGGTCCATTACCGGTCACTGTCACAAACAAGTTACCGGCAGTAGCATTCGTTAAAGCAAGGCTCACTGCTCCGCGATCATCGGTAACACCGCGGGCATACGTTTCATCGACGCCGCTGGCATTCTTTTTCCAAACAGTAACAAGCGCATTTGCCGCGGGAACATTGCCCGGGAGATTTACCGAAAGCGAGAGTTGATTGTTTCCAATTCCGAGCGTCTGAGGAACATCTGCCGTTATATAACGGGGAACCCCCGTCCAGAAGTTGGCAGAAATATCTCCCATCGCATTACACCAGTAAGAGAAGTTACTGACTGACCCAGATTCGCCAAACTGGAAATTCCGCCACAGTTGGTATTTTCCTTGGTAGTACATTGCGCCAGGAATATCATTTCCTAAAAAACCCATTCCATAATAAGCTCCGGTCGCAAGAACATTATTGAACGGAGGGTGTGTCGAAGCGGTTTGTGTCGAAAATCCGGTAATACCACCGCGCGGAGCCGAAGCCGAACCTAAACGAATCAAACCTTCATGCACACCGGTCGTTGTTGAACCGTACCATTCACCGCTTGAACAAGTAATATTGATCGAGACGAAACATTTATTTGTGTTTGTAATGCCGCTCAAACTGGAAGAACTGATTTCACCAATCCACGCCGGTCGATGCGCCCAAAAAACAGCGCCGGGTGAGAGTCGGGTGTTAATGGTCGACGTATTTACCGAACCGTTATGCTCATCATAATCGACATTCGGAACTCCACGCTGATTCATCGCCGACATCATGAAACGAATTGCTGCCCGATTGGAGTAGACGCTGTGTGAAATACCCGCATAACCCCAACCGTGACGAAACCAGGTTGTGTCGGTCATGAGCGGAGTGCGTTCGTAGTTAAGTGTGCGGTTGACTACCGTTTGTAATTGCGATATATCGGTTACCGATAAGCGCCCAACCCAGGCATCGGCTAAAATATCGCTGCCAGCCAATTGTGCATAGTAATGGTCGCTGTTACTTTGTGCCGGTAAAGCATAAGTACCAGCGGTTCCGCCATCACCAACTAACAACACTGTTTCTAATGGTGGATCATAACTCGTGTACGCGCTTTGAATCAAAGCCAAAATGCTGCTGTAGGTTGCGCCAGTCGTAACGGATTGTAAAACTACCGGATGTCCGGCAGCGGTTTTCCAGTCAGCAAACGGTTGAATCGTGCTGAGGGTCGTTGCATTGGAAAAGTAAATCATCATGATCTTGCCTGGTGGCGCAGAGATTGCATCCAACTCTAAGTCCTGCGCCCCGATGATGTCACGGTAGAATGCGGCAAAGCTTGGAACCGGACGGGGAGGAAGGGTGATTTCATTCTCACCATTACCACCGATGGGAACGATCTCCACTTCCAATGAAGTGCAAATCCGGATTGTTTGTGTTACTGGGTTGTACTGTACCGGTTGAAACCCTAATAAGGCGATACGAGCATCACGCATAATCGCTGGTTCCGACAATCGAACCGTTTCCGAGGGGTACCATCCATCAGTATTGTATGTCGTCGAATTCATCAAGAACTGCTTGGGAGTGCTGCCGTCATAGTCGGCTAAGTCGGTGGATTGTTGAGGTAACACCGGTAAGGAATTCGGCAATTCCTTGTATTCAGCCTTCAGAATCTTAAGTTCGACATTACCTTTATTCGGTAACCGAATCGCTCTTGACACCTGTGGTAGAATGGGATCACCTGATGTCCACAACCGGGTTTCCCCTTCAATGGTGATGAATGACCATTCCCGTTTATCGGCGAGCACTTGGTCGATTTTGATCGTAGGTTCATCAAACTTGATTCGCAAGTGTCCGATACCTAACACTTCAGTCGAAAAGGGAACATCCTCGCCAGTAGGAATTCCCGTGATTGCATCGTCATCCGGTGTCCAATCGCGAATCGCGAAGGCATTAGATGCGACAACGAATAGTGATAGAAGAACCAATACTAGTACAGGGTGAATAGAGCGATGATTCGCTTTCATATGTACTCCCAGCATCTCAAACAGTGTTGTGAAAGCGATCCGAAGGGAGGGACCAATGGATCGATGGAAATCGTGGAGATCACTCTCCAAATCAACTTACAGTATAAAGGTACAAAAGAACGAATGCAATACACCCGCTGATAATCCAAAGAGTTAACACGAATAGCACACCAAGCTTTCGCAAACCGCGATTTGTTTCGTAAAAAGCTGTGATCTGGCTCGCATGAGTGAGGTACAATTGCTTGGGAATCAACAACCGGACGAGAGCAATTCCGAGCGGTAGTAAAATGATATCATCCAATAGACCGAGGATTGGAATGAAATCAGGGATAAAATCGATCGGACTAACGGTATAGGCGATAACCAGTAACAGCAAGGCTTTTGCGTACCACGGTGTTTTCGGGTCGTGGGAGCAGGCGTATAGAATATGCAATTCCAATTGAATTTTACAGGTCGTTTGTTCGATTTTATCGCGCAGGGAAATGTCAGCCTCCCGAACGCTTTACTTTAGCACCAGCCTTGACTAATTCGCCTTCCAACCGGTCGCGGACATCCCCCTGTAATTGCACAGTCCAACCTTCAATAGTTCGTTCTACAGTACCGCCTACACCAAGGATTTTCTTCCATTTTGTTAGCCATTCCTTGGCGATTTGCTCGGAAAAAGCTTCGCTTCGGGCGGTTGTAACCGTTTTACCGCCATGTCCTTTGGCAGAACGCTGTATGGTTACCATTTTCTTCGCAATGGTACTCTGAGGGGTAAATGAGTTGTGTGCCTTTTCTTGTGTGATATCCAGTTCGCTTCCGAGAGGCGAGTCGCCTTTGAGTTTTGCGAGAACAGCAAATGGATTCTCTGGTGGTGAAACCGCCCCAGACGAAAATACTCGATCTGCTCGATTGACCTCTCGTTCCGGTTTTTTCTTTTGCATAGGGTTCTCTGTGAAACATTTGCTGAAATATGACAAACTGTGATGTGTCTTACAATATTCTTGACAACTCTCTCGAGAAAAAGTATCATAGGTCAACAACTTGATTGATCTGCATCACGAGAAGATAAGAAGTAACATTGTGAGTAGCGAAAGGTGATGGATTTGCCGACGCAGACCGACAACAGAAGTACTCAGATTTGATGAAATGAGACAGACCGGGCTGGTCTGTCTCTCTCTCTCACTCTCCCTTGGAGGTAGAATGCCCGTTTCGATGACTGCCGAACCGGTTCTTTTCTCGGAAATCTTTGCGATACCAAAAGCGGAAATGCAAGTGCTGGTTCGGGTGAAGCCCCATGCCCGTGTAACATTTGTCCCGCAATTCGAGGTGTACGATTCTCAGTTCATCGGTGGCTCGCGAAATCGGAATCGGGAGCGAAAGCTTTCCCCAGGAATGATCCGTTTTCTATCGGCAGTGATGAAAGTGGGCGAACATGCAGTTAAAGTGAAGTGGATTATGGCTGAGTGGGATAGTGTCGTTTTAACAGGCACAGAAACGGCAATCCGTAAACTACTTACTCATGAACAAGTGGCGAGTTATCAGAATCATCTCCGGATGCGTTCATTTTCCTTCACTTCGTAAAGCAAAATTAAAATTACCCCATTTGTAGGAGTTTATTGCATCTACCCCTTCAGTACCAACCACGCAACGTGCGCCAAATAAAATTCGGACCCGTGACTTTCAAAGAGCAAGGCAGTTTCTCTCAAAAACAAGTTGTCACTATTATCCAAAGTGACAATGAAGTATCTCTCCTCCAAATCAATTCATTGGAAGGTTGATGGTGATCTTGAACCATATTAAAGTGAACTGATTAGGATTTCGAAAACTCGAATAATTGATTAGCTATGCCACCCACACAAACCCTTGTCCGTGTTTTCGTCTCATCCACCTTCCGCGACATGCGTGCGGGTTGAATCTTTTGTTACATTTGTTTACGCCTTGTTTCGCGAAATGACTGTGAAACTTTTTAGTGTTGGAAGCTAACACTCTGTGATAATCTGATAACCTAAAATAGGCTTTTTCAATGACTACTGAGTTCCGTTGCCCTAAGTGTGAATCGACGAACATAGTCGCGGTGCCAGATACTGATGTTTGGTACTGCCGAAATTGTAAGCAGAATTTCGAATCTGTAAATTGCAGATGCCACGAGATCAAGGCAGAAAATCCGCTCCGAATATTTCTCAGCTATGGTCACGACTCCAATGAATCGCTTGTCATACGCATCCGAGATGATCTAACGACCAGAGGTCACGATGTCTGGTTCGATAAGCACGAGATTCAGTTCGGTGATGATTGGCGACGAGCGATCACTGATGGGATTGTCCATAGTAACCGAGTTTTATCGTTTCTCTCGAAACATTCCACACGTGACCCTGGCGTTTGTCTCGATGAAATTGGGATCGCCATCGGTGTCAAAGGTGGCAATATTCAGACAATCCTTGTCGAGAGCGAAAGTGAAGTCAACCCTCCTGTAAGCATCAGTCATATCCAGTGGCTCGATATGCATGACTGGCAAGAACGTAAGAATTCGAGCCAATGGAAAAGCTGGTATCAATCCAAGCTTCAGGAAATCATTCGAGTCATTGAAAGCGATGAGAGTCGACGATTTGCTGGTGAGATTGAAATACTCAAAGGGTACCTAACTCCAATCATATCAGATACCCGAATCGCCGCCATGATGAAAAAGAGTTTCATCGGTCGAAAATGGTTGTTCATGGCATTGGAGGATTGGCGGAGCGAGGACAATAATTCCCGTCTGTTTTGGATTACGGGTACCCCGGGTGTTGGTAAAAGTGCCTTTGCAGCAAATTTAGCTCACTTCGGACGCGATAAGGTGATTGCTGCCCAATTCGTCGAATGGGATAAACCTGATCACCGGGATGCCCGACGAGTAGTGCAGAGTATCGCTTTTCAATTGGCGACCCGATTGCCCGACTATCGGCGATTTCTTATAACGTTACCGGAAATCAATCAACTTGGTACAAAGAATCCTGCTGAGTTGTTTACCTACCTGATTACTGCACCACTGACGACAACCATTCAGGGAAATCGTGAACGGTACCTGATCATCATTGATGCGCTGGATGAAGCGAGCGAGGGGGGACGCAATCCGCTCGTTGAAATGCTCGCACGCGATGCACAGAATCTGCCCGATTGGCTTAGTCTCGTCATTACTAGTCGCCCAGAAAGTGCGGTTACAGCTCCATTGCAGGGTATGAATCCAATTGTAATTGCAACCAACTCCGAGTATAATCTTGCAGATATTCGAGAATATCTGCAGTATTCACTTGCCAGCCAACTGCAAAATCGTACCGATGCCGAATCGTTAGTCGAGCATATTCTCGCGAAAAGCGAAGGGGTGTTTCTATACGTCGAGCGATTCTGTGAAGACGTTAAGCAGGGACACCTGTCGTTGGATCATCCTGAACAATTTCCACAGGGACTCGGCGGGGTCTATTTCCAGTTTTTCAAGCGACAGTTTCCCAACCAGATAGAATACGAAGCGAAAATTGAACCTGCGCTCGGTGCAATACTTGCAGCTCGCGAACCGCTTCCAGTCGAGATTCTGCAGAAGCTGTTCGATTGGCGTGAAACTGAGTTCAAGAAATTTCTCCGTACACTCGGCTCACTGTTTCCTGTCATTCAAGAAAAAGGTATTTATGCAATCAAACCATACCACAAGTCTCTAATCGATTGGTTAAGTGATGACACGAAAGCGGGTGAGAATTTCGTTAGTATTATGGAAGGACATAGGTTATTGGCAGATTGGGGGTGGAAAGATTTCGTCGCAAATCCAGCAACAATGAATTTATATTTTCTAAAACATTTACCAATGCATCTAAAATTAACTGGAGATATATCACTTAGCCAACAAGTAAGATCGAACAAAAAATTTTTAGAGGCACGTGATACTCGTTTCTACGGTCCAAGAAAAGAAATGAAAGTATTTATAAGTTCTGCTTTTCAAGATACGCAAGCAGAAAGAGATTATTTAGTTCGACGTACATTTCCTGAACTTAATCGACTTCTTTCAAATAATAGGATAAATGCAATACCAGTTGATTTAAGATGGGGAATTCCCGACGACAATATGGCAGAACATTCTTGGCTTGAGTTGAAACAAGTTATTTTTAAGGAGATTGACGCATGTCGTCCTTTCTTTATCGCTCTTATTGGAAAAAAGTATGGTTGGATACCTTATGGTCAAAATACCAGTACAATCGAAGATGAACTTAATTATTCAATTTCCAACTCGCTTGATCCTTCGATAGGAAAGTATCTTTACAAACGAGAAGAAACATCGTTAGCGAATGTTCCTGTCAATGAACTAGAGAATTTTTCTGAGAGTACTTATAGGGAAAGAGATTCAAAGCAAAAAATACTGTCTGAGTCACTTGACGAAAAGCAAATAGTTCAACGCTCGTATTCGTGCTATTGGGATGAAACACGCAAACAATTATGGGGTTTGCAGGAATTTGGCAATCTAGTTTTGAACGACTTGTACGAATCGGCGCTGAAAGTATACGGTGTAGTGTCACAATTTTCGAATAAAAATGAGATTAAACTGCAAAACGACTACACATTTCGACTAATGAAAAATGTTGTTGTTAAGCCGCTTGATATAAATCAACTAACATCACTATTCACAAGTTCGCCTATTGTTAAGCTATGTTTGACAGGTGAATCAGGTGTGGGCAAGTCAACAATGTTGACTTGCATTCTAGAAAACCTGCAAACTAACCCAAGGTTCTATCCTGTTTTTCACTATGCGGGTACTTCAGGCAAATCACTAACAGTCCGCGGTGTTCTTGAAAGTTGGTCAGAACAATTGCTTGATTGGATTAATGTTCCATTATTGAAAACAACTTCCGATGACGAGTTACGTACTGCAGTTTATGATGCTTCACTTTTAGCACTTGACGAATATCGAATAGTTTTCTTACTAGATAATGCCGACTGGTTAGAAAGTTGTATTGGACCAGAAAGATTGAACTGGCTACTTCGATCAATTCCTGAAACTGCTAGTATACTTTCGAGCAGCAGAAATGTACAACGTTTTGAGCAATTCAATCTACATACAATTCATTGTATGTCTAGAGTAGAAATGCGCAGATTAACTAAGACTACACTTTCAGAATATTCTAAAGAACTATCTAACCGTGAATTAGATTTGATCGTGAATAAACCAGGCCTCGCAAACCCAGGTAATTTAGTGCTATTCTTAAGGCTATTAGGAACATCAGTACCGCACAGAGATTTATTAACAGATTATCTTCAGAGTTGGCCAGACACCTTCACCGGTTTATGTAACGTTTATTTTCTTTCAATGGAGTCAGATTATGGTGTAAAACAGGTAAGATCAGTTATGGATAAAGTACTTTCGATTGATTGTAAACCGTCCGAAAATGACAAGTTCTCAGATTCAGATCTAGAAATAATTCGACAGATTTATTCTGTTTTCCCTGAGTATACTACTCCAGTCGAGGATGGTCTAAACATTCGTCCGGGTGAATTATATAATTTTATTTATTCAAGGTATCGCCCGAATCCCGATATCTTTACACCGAGCGTGTGTAAGCGTGATACTCATGATTAAAAACCTTTGGTATACTTGACCAACGCTTGAACGATCTAATCGTCAGGTCACACTTGCCGAAGCAGTAGAAATTCTTCAGTCACAATTACAACCAGTGGAAACATGATTTTCTTTTGTATTTTGTGTACAACTTAACCCGAGCGAACAATGAACAACAGCGATTTCGTTGCTAAACAGGTAACCATCTTCAAAGAGAGTCGTCACTACTTTGACGAGTTAAAAAATGTGATCATTGCTTCACTCGACGGCTTTTCCCGCGGTTTGCGCGGAATGTCGTTTGTGCATGGCAGGACGAAGGAGATTGCCAGCTATGCAGAAAAGTGTATCCGCAAGCAGCACAAGTATCAGCACCCTGCTTGGCAGCTCACCGACCCGACCGGGGTGCGGATCATCGTCGAAACTGAGGATCTGCTCGCGCCGGTTTGTCAATACATCAGATCGAACTTCGAGATTGATGAAGCCAATAGTGTCGACAAAGCGACTGAGTTGCGTGAATCGGAGTTCGGTTATCACTCGATTCACTTTATCGTTTCTTTGAAACCGGGTAACCCGTATCCCCTTCCCAACATCTCTCAAGAACTGTTTCAATGGCGTAGTGCCGAAGAAGCGAAAGCAATGGGGATCTTGCCGGGTCCGATTTTCAAGGCAGAAATTCAAGTTAAGACGCTACTCGATCACGCCTGGTCGAATATCCTTCACGACAATCTGTATAAGATTGATCTTAACAAACGCCCCCGGCCTGTAGTCCGCGAAGCTTCGCGACTGGCAGCTACACTCGAGAAGATGGATACCTCTTTTGTCGATTTGTTGCACAGTATTGATGAATATCGCTCATACTACGGTGCGTACTTGTCACCTGAGAAAATCGAAGCGGAAATGCAGACGCAGGAGATTGTGCTTTCGCAAGATCGTGGAAACAAAGCGGTCGCTCTGAAAATCGCGCAAATGGCGAACTTTACCGACAACACTGTACTGTTACAACATGTGGTCGATGATATTCTAACTGATTTTCTGACCAGTGACGATCATCGCTTCCAACGCGAAGTTGGCAAAATTCAATATCGCCTTGGTCAAGTACATTTGGCGATTGAACATCTAACTAATGCAACCGAATTGAAACCTGACGATACCGATAACTGGTGTGAGTTAGGTCAGGTGTATCAGGAGCAAGGAAATTATTCGTCGGCAAAGCAATGTTTCGAATCGGCTTTTACGATTCATCCGGAGTACCCACGAGCATTGCTTGGGTACATCGTGACGAAACTACTCGATGGTGACAATAATACGTTCTTACCGCTTTTGCGACACAATCTTCTGCAATCGATTACGATCTCAGAGAAACGCATCGATGCCGGTACACACATTCCCTTTGCCTGGTACGACATCGGTTTTGCTGAGTTATTTTTGGGTAATCTGAACAAGTGTATCGATGCCTTCGGGAAAGCGATTTTACTTAGTCATTCGGTCGCAAATGTGGCGAAAACCTATCATACGTTGACGGGACTTCATGCCCGGCTGAAAGATAGTCGAGAATTCGCCGATCTGTTTCATGTCGTTCGAGCATACTTCCGTGTCATACTTGCTGGTCGGTATGAAAAAGTTAATTTGAAAATGCTCGAAGCCTATGCGAATAACCACTGTCAAGACGAACGATTGACAACAGTTCCAATTGATCGTTGTGCGGAACTGTTCGCAAAAGATCGTCCAGTTGTGATTGTGGCTGGGTCCTGCGGTGCAGAATTCAGTGCGCATGTTCGTACCTATTCATCCATCTTAACGACCGCATTTGAGAATTTCTCTGGAACGATTTGCTCTGGTGGCACGACAGCTGGGATCTCCGGTATCGTTGGCGATCTTCCCGATCCAGAGGGAAAGATAAACAAAATAGCCTACTTGCCCGATCCTTGTCCGGATGAGGGGAAAATTCATTCTGCTTATACTCTACGCCGAACGACCACCAAAAAAAATCCCCGGAATTATTCGATACTGGATGCTATCATTCTCTGGGGTGATATTGTCGCATCTGGTATCGCTCCTCAAGACGTACGTTTATTGGGAATTGGGGGTGGAGATATCTCGGCTTTCGAATATCGGCTGGCACTTTTACTAAATGCAAAAGTTGGTATTCTACCGAAGAGTGGCCGCGCTGCTTATGCGATTTCCAATGATGACGAATGGAACTCCGTGAAAACGCTGACCTATTCTATTAGCGAAGAGACAACCAAGAACGCGAGACTCGGTCTGATTCAATTGCCGGAAGATGCGGAAACAGTTCGCGCGTTCATTAATCCGGCTCCGATCCCGGTACTGTTCGACACTGCTACCCGCGATGCAATGGCGCAACGCGTACACGAGCAGTTTATCGGTGGACAGCGTACCGTACTCGTCAATAGTCAACCTAATTTGCGCGATTGGGAACAATTGGATGAAACGTATAAGGCAGCTAACTACGCTCAGATCGATATCATCATCGAGAAGATCCGTCGAATTGGTTTATCCGTTAGGCAAGTCACTGGCCGGGACATCGTCAACTTCGACATTAAACCGTACATCGATAAGTTAGCTGAAATCGAGCACGGGAACTGGAATATGAATCGATTGCTGAATGGTTGGTCGTTTGGTCAAGAGCGCGACAATACTAAGAAAATTCACCCTTCGCTCATTCCCTGGGTCGGATTACCGCCATCAGAAAAGCAGAAGGATATCGATTTTGCAAATGAAATTCCATCGATGTTAGCAGCGGTCGGTTTCGAAATCTTCGATCCTAAAGTGTAATAGAATAATAACCCGGTCCATTCTAGCCGGGTAATCTCGTTAGTTTATCATCCGCTTTTCACGTAAATCATTGATTACTTTGCGGAATGGTTCTATCCACTCAAGTCGCTCTAATTCATCGAAAGTGACCCAGCGGAAATCATCGTGTTCAAAACTAAGTTTCACATCGCCAGAATTGAGGTGACCTGACATAAACAAATAGATTATGTGATATTCTGATTTGCTTGCTTCAGAAACCCCAAGAGGATGTTCTACAGTAACTGCTAACCCGGTTTCTTCGCGAATTTCACGATGTAAAGCGACATCGAAGCTCTCACCTGGATCGACTTTGCCTCCGGGGAAATCCCACCCTCCAGAATTGTGA
>JAOTSC010000079.1 GCA_030247525.1 bacterium
AATACGAATAATCGAATCAGTCAGGGTGGTGGCCAACAGTTATCGAGTCCGTTAGTTGTTCCTACTCCAGCGCCAGACCTCGGTGCAATTATTCTATATGTCCAGACCGTCGGCGATGATCGTACGATTCGCGGTCAGAAAATCAATCGCGATGGTGAGCGGTTATGGGGTGATTTCGGCAATAGCATTTCGACTGTTCTAACAAACGTCGACAATTTATCCGGTGTGCCCGATGGCAACGGAGGTGCGGCGTTTGTTTATACTGCGGTCGATATTACGAATCCGTTCTTTTATAATGTTGTGCGGTTCCAACATGTTAATGCAAATGGCGACACCTTGTTGCCCGGTGAAGGAGTAGTTGTTGATTCTGCCAATGGTGAGCAGTCGTTTTCCTCAATGACAAAATCCGGTAATAATTATTATGTTGCTTTCATCGAGTTGTATGATGAAATCAATCTATACTATGCAGTCCGAGTTGCGAAAATTAATTTGGATGGTTCTCAGGTGTGGCTCCGAACAATTGCAGAAGGGGCTGTTAACAACTCTACTGGCAATCGTCAGCATGTCCAGTTGATCCCAGCCAGTAATGGTGGAGTGGTTGCCTATTGGCAGGAGTACCGCTCTGATTCCAATAATGGCGGACAAATCTACGCCCAAAAAGTAAATAGTGACGGCACTATCGGATGGACAACCGGTGGTATCCGTCTCGGTGCAAGTGCCGAGGATCAAGCGACTGCGACGGCAACGATTACTCGTTCTGGCAACTCATATTGGTTTGCCTGGAAAGATGTTCGGAATGCCGGAGTGGCTCAAATTTATGCTCAGCATATCAACGATGCAGGACAACGGCAACTAGCGACTTCAGGATTACATGTTAACGATATGGGAACCAATGTCCAGCAGGACCCGTCGGTAGCGATGGATAACTCCAATGGGGTATATCTCGCTTGGTCGCAATATGTTCAAGCGATAACCGACACAATTGCCGATGCGGAGATTAAAGGGGTTCATTTATCCGGTACCGGAGCTGTTCTCTATCCAAACATTTGGTCTTCGCCAACACCGCAGAATTCTGGCTGGTGGGTGCGTTTTACTTATAAGCAGTTAACCCCTGATATCGCGCCGACCGTCTTAAACGCTGCGGTTGGAAACTGGCAGGATTTCCGTTCGACTGGAAAAGAAGAACTGATTAACTTGTATGGTCAGCGAGTCAGCGATCCTTCAACCGAAATTCGCGAGATAACCAACTCAATTGTTCCGAGCGATTACGTGCTCGAACAGAATTGGCCGAATCCGTTCAATTCCACCACGACATTCAAGTTCTCACTTCCGAACCAAGAGAATGTCAAAGTAATCGTCTACGACGTCACCGGTCGTGAAGTCGCACGATTATTAGACGCGAAGGTACAAGCCGGAACCTATCAAGTAAAATGGTTTGGCAAGAACGACGCCGGGTTAAAGGTTGCCAGTGGTATCTATTTCTATCGTCTCGAGACGAAGAAAGCAACCCTGACACGCAAATTGGCGCTCGTCAACTAAACTACAACATCAGTTCCATATAGAATGCCGGACTTCGTTAGTCCGGCATTTTTCTTATGCGCTGATAGCGGTTTAATGAATAAACTTACACTTCCTTTTCTATCATGTACTGGTGCATTGCGGCAGATGCTTTTCGTGCCGCGCCCATTGCCAAAATCACCGTTGCCGCGCCAATCACCACATCGCCGCCAGCATAGACACCGGGAATCGAGGTCGCACCATCGTCGGTTGCTATGATGTTACCCCACTTATTTGTATTCAAGCCCGGCGTTGTTTGTGGAATTAAGGGATTGGAACCATTGCCAATGGAAACGACGACGCAGTCAAACTCGGACTCATACTCGGAACCTTCAATGACAACCGGTCGCCGTCGTCCGCTGGCATCCGGTTCCCCCAGTTCCATTTTTACCATCTTCATACCGCGAACCCAACCCTGATCATCGCCGAGCAATTCAATCGGATTCGTCAAGAACCGGAACTCGATACCCTCTTCCTCAGCATGATGGATTTCCTCGATTCGAGCCGGCATTTCATTGCGGCTGCGACGATACACGACACTGACTTTTTCTGCGCCTAACCGAATCGCAGTGCGAGCCGCATCCATAGCGACGTTGCCGCCGCCTAAAACTGCGACGCGCTTCGCCTTCATTATCGGAGTATCGGAATTCGGAAAATCGAAGGCGCGCATCAAATTTGAGCGGGTTAAGAACTCATTTGCCGAATACACCCCATTGAAATTTTCACCGGGAATATTCATGAAGTAGGGAAGGCCGGCGCCGGTTCCGAGGAATACCGAATCGAATTTCTCTTCTTCGAGTAGTTCGTACACTGTTAACGTTCGACCAATAACACTGTTGAAGACAAACTTTACCCCTAACTGCTCGAGGTAATTTACTTCCGATTGTACGATGGATTTCGGCAACCGGAATTCCGGAATTCCGTATATCAAAACTCCACCCGCTTTGTGCAACGCTTCAAAGACGGTGACATCATGTCCTAACAGCGCTAAGTCACCAGCGACAGTTAGACCAGCCGGGCCACTACCGACAACGGCAATTCGCTTTCCGGTTGCAGGCGCGCGTTCCGGTATCGTCACTAACTCGTTAATTCGCTCAAAATCAGCGGCAAACCGTTCTAACCGACCAATAGCGACTGGTTCCTGTTTGATACCGACTACACAAACTTTTTCGCACTGCTCTTCCTGCGGACACACCCTGCCGCAGATTGCCGGCAACGCATTCATCTCTTTGATCTTGCGTGCGGAAGCAGCGAACTCACCCTGTGTAATCATTTTCAAAAATGCGGGAATATCGATGCCAACTGGACACCCTGCGACGCATTTAGGATTCTTGCATTGGATGCAGCGCGACGCTTCCGCTATTGCTAGTTCAGCGGTGTATCCAAAAGGTACTTCGAGAAAATTGCGGGCGCGGACGAGTGGTTCCTGTTCCGGCATTGCTTGGCGTGGTATTTTTTCCTTGGCGGCCATTCCAACTCCTGTACATTCCATGCCGGGCGCAGCGCGCACAGCAATTCCCATAACAATCTTACGCGTGCTGCTGATGATGTGAACGATACATCGTGAGCGACTCTTGCTCTTGTGGTAAGTACTGACGCTGGCGCAGCATCAACTCCTTGAAGTCGACTTCATGACCATTGAACTCTGGCCCATCGACACAGACAAAGCGGGTGCGACCACCAACCGTTACCCGGCACGCTCCACACATCCCCGTTCCATCGACCATAATCGGATTCAACGAGACTAAGGTCGGAGTATTCGTTTCCAGTGTAACTTTGCAACAGGCATTCATCATCGGTACCGGTCCGATTGCAACGACTTCTTTCACATCGTTTTCCGCAATCAGAACTCTGAGTACATCGGTAACGAAACCGTGAGTACCATAGCTGCCATCATCGGTTGTGATATAGAGCTTATCGCAGATTTTTGCCATCTCCGCTTCCATAATCAGCAGCTCTTTTGTTCGAGCACCGATGATTCCGAGTACGGTATTGCCGATCTGCTTCATCGCTTGTGCAATCGGATGTACCGGGGCGACACCAATGCCGCCGCCGACAACGACGACTGTTCCTTTTTGCTCGATGTGAGTCGGTTTCCCTAACGGGCCGCAGAGGTCTGCCAATTCCTGACCGGGATACATTTCCCCTAATTCAAAGGTGGATTTTCCCACTTCTTGAAAGATGAGAGTTAACGTACCGGCAACCGCGTCTGCATCGGCAATCGTTAATGGAATCCGTTCACCAGCATCGGTTGTCCGGAGGATGATGAATTGTCCGGCGCGGCGTTTCTTTGCAATTAGTGGAGCGGACACCACCAGTTTTTTGACTCGGTCAGCTAACACTTCGCGGGCTAATATGGGATAACCCATGTCTCCCCCTTTCCATGGATATGGGGTATTCTGTACGTAAACAAAGTGGGATTGGGCAGAGCAATTTCTCCGCCCAAGCTGTTGTAAACGGCGCCATCAATCGATGTCGCGCAAACCCCCACTAACGAAACTACTGTTTTAATCCGCTAACCAATTTCTCGGTGTCACGTGCGATAACCAACTCTTCATTGGTTGGTATTACTAATACTTTTACCGGCGAATTCTCAGCACTTACGACTCGCTCAACGTTCGGTAGATTTTCATTCGCATCGTGATTGAGAATAACACCCATCCGCTCCATCTTTTGAAGCGAGCGCTTTCTCACCTCGGTCGCGTTTTCGCCGATTCCGCCCGTGAAGACGATGGCATCCAATCCCCCCATTGCCGCCCAATAGGAACCGATGTACTTACGAACCCGGTAGCAAAAGACGTTCAATGCCAAGGCTGCTCGCTCGTTGCCGTTTTTCACTTCCGTCATAATGTCGCGCATATCCGATGAAGTACCAGACAACCCAATTAAACCGCTATGCTTGTTCATTAATGCGTTTGCTTCGGCACGGGAAAGGTCTTCTTTTTCCATGATGTGCAACAACGCCGCCGGATCGATATCACCGCAACGAGCGCCCATAACCAATCCTTCTACCGGCGTAAAGCCCATTGACGTATCGACGGAACTGCCCTCATCGACTGCAGCCATCGAGCAGCCGTTACCAAGGTGAATCGTTATCATCTTCAATTCGTTCATAGGCTTGCCAAGCATCTCTGCGGCTCGATTAGCGACATAGAAATGGCTGGTACCATGGAAACCGTAGCGGCGAATGAAGTATCGTTTGTACAACACATAAGGCAACGCATACATGTATGCGTAATCAGGTATCGTATGATGGAAGGCGGTATCGAACACCCCAACCTGAGGAATCGTCGGCATTAACTGCTGACACGCCTTGATACCTTTGATATTCGCGGGATTATGAAGTGGAGCCAACTCGATGCATTCGTGCAGTTGATCCATCACTTCTTTGTTGATAATAACTGAACCGGTGAATTTCTCGCCGCCATGTACGACCCGGTGTCCCATGGCATCGATCTCGTTGCGATCTTTTAGTACGCCGTGATTGGGCGAAAGCAGAATAGCGAGAATGTATTCGATGGCGGTTTGATGGTCAATGATTTCGGCTACGATTTTTACTTTATCGCCGTCATGACGAGAATGGTTTAAAATTGCATCGCGCATGCCAATTCGTTCGATCAGACCTTTCGCTAACGGTTGCTCGCCACTGGTGGTCTCGAACAGTTGATACTTGATCGAAGAACTGCCGCAATTGAGTACGAGGATTTTCATGGTTGGCTCCTGAAATGCCGAGGTTAATTTGTGGACGTTACGAAGAAGACAAAATACGAATTTTCCGGCGGAAATTCTACCGGCGTTTGAATATCCTTATGCTATCAAACAAATGTCGAGAAATGACCAACCATTGCCATTTTACGGGAATCAACTGCGATAGCGGCAGGAGTACCGTCCCAAATGATTTCCCCCTTCGATAGTCCGATCCAACGGGTACAGATTTTCCGCAACAAAGCTGTGTCATGGCTGGCAACGACAAATCCGCCCGGGTGATGTAGTAGTACTTGTGCGATCGAATGACAGCCTGGAGCGTCCAACCCGGCAGTCGGTTCATCCCACAACAACAGCGTTTCGGCAGAGTGTTGGGTAGCCGCCAACGCTACTCGACGAGCTTCGCCACCCGAGAGAGAGAAGGGATCACGATACAGCAATTCATTGGTAGCTATACCGTACTTAGCCAACCGATCGCGGGTAACTTGTTCATTTTCGGGAAATCCCGGTCCACCGATTTCCGTGATGACCATATCCGTTAGAAATGCCTGCTCCGGACTTTGAAGAGCAAGCGATGTCATAAACCCCTCACTACGAGTAACTGTTCCTTCCGAGAGGTCGACGATATGCCCTAACACCGCCAACAAGGTTGTTTTCCCTGCTCCAGTGTCGCCCAACAGCCCAATGCGTTCTCCGGTGTGGATCTGTAACTCGGAGATGCGTAACCGATGAGTGATCTCACCATGAACCACAGCGTTTTGCAGTTGAATCGATCCGGTCATTTATCAACCTCATCGACTACAAACTGCCATTGGCGGAGTGATTCGGTCATCGTCTGCAATACTTCTCCGTTACCATCGAAAACGATTTTCCCCTCGTGTAATGCAATAATGCGGGGAAAACTAAGCGCTTCGGAAAGCGATGGCGTTACCCATACGATGGCATAGGAATCGTTGAATAACTCGTCTTGCAATTGTTTCCGGCGCACTGGTGGGAGATACATCGCTGGTTCATCACATAGTAACAATCGGGGTGAAACGATACGTACCGCTTCCGCGACAACCTGTTGTAGTTCACCGCCGGATAATTGAGTGAGTTCACGGTTTGCGGGTATTTGCAAACGGGCAAGTGAATGCTCGATTGCCAATTCACTGGTTGTTTCATCACGGTTCAGCAATCGCTGTCCGAACGCAAGCTCATCACGAACAGTAACTCCGAGGGTCTGAAACGATGGATTTTGCAGAAGTAATTGCACTTCACCCGGCTGCGGGGTTGGTTCCCAAATGATACTTCCAGAGGTC
Source organism: bacterium (assembly GCA_030247525.1). Lineage (NCBI taxonomy): Bacteria > bacterium. The sequence continues at coordinate 6,564 of JAOTSC010000079.1, forward strand.
GGTTGCAGTACGCCTGCCAATAGGTGCAGCAAAGTCGTTTTCCCGCTGCCATTAGCACCAAGTAAGGCAAGCTTTTCGTGTTGAGTAAGTTGGAGGGAGATGTCTTTGAGGAGAAATCGACCGTTGGGGAGCATGTAGCTAACTGCTTGCAGCGTCACCATCGGCACAACTCGCCAACCCACTCGGTGACTCGTTTCGTCGCGCCGGCTTCTTCTTCGATGAGTTCGAGACAGATGCCGCCGTAATGTCTTCGGACATCCTCGTCGAGCAGCCAAGTCCGGAGCGTCTGTTCCCAATCGCTTTGCTCATTGAGCACAACGCCGCCGCCGCGCTCGGCGAACAATCGCGCTTCCCGCGACATCGAAATATTCGGTCCATACAACAGGGGAATACCGAACACAGCCGGTTCGAGTACGCTATGAACACCCACGCCGAACCCTCCGCCGACACTGGCAATCGAAGCGCCACGGTACAACGTGGAAAGTACTCCTTGGACATTCACAAGCAACGAATCAGCGTTGGATAATTGCGACAAACTGGTTGAATATCGAACTGGTGAAAACCCTGCTGCAATCATACGCTGTTCCGCATCGGCGCAATGTTCTTCATCGCTTTCGTGCGGAACTACCACCAACCTGAAATCGATCCCCTCTTGCCGAAACCGCTGTAAAACCGGGAGCAATAACTCTTCATCGGGACGCCAACTACTTCCCATCACGATTACCGGTTTTGCCTTCATCCAAGCGATTAATGCCGGGTCACGTGAGTCTGGTTTTTTCGCAGCCGTTCGCACCCGGTCGTAGCGAGTATCGCCGGTAATGCGAATTTCGGTGCGTTGCTGTATCAATGCGGAAAACCGTTCACCATCCTCTTGGGAGATAGCACCAATACCGGATAACGAACCTAATAGTGAGCGTTGAAACGACCGGACAATTCGCCAATTCCGTTTAGAATCGGTGCGGAAGTTTGCGCTTTGGAGAATGGTGGGAATACCTCGTTCGCGGGCTTGCCACACCAGCTCCGGCCAAATGTCATGTTTCGTAATTACGATTGCTGATGGCTGGGCGGCATCGAGAAATGCCCGAACAAACCGCGGAGTATCGAGCGGCGCCCAGTACCATGGATAATCGAGTCTTCCGGTATTGGTGCGGCGTTGATAGAGCGAAGGGGAGCTAATCGTAAGAATGGGATTATGGCGCTTTTGCAGCACCTGCTCGATAACAGGTCGCGCCGCTTCAAATTCACCGACTGATGCGCAATGAAAAATGATTCCGTGTTTCGGAATGTGTTCCCACCGTTCGCGGCTTCTACCTAAGACAGCACTTTCAAATTTCGCGTCAAACGGAGCGACAATGCGCGCCAAGTAGTAAGCGAAGGGGCTGCCCAATCGCCAGAGTGTTCGCCAAAGGGGATGTGGTTTGTGTCCAAACATGGTGTTTATAAAAATAGTTGTAATCGTCGCCAAACGTTATCGACAGATACATCGCGCATACAGCGATGATGTCCCAACGGACACTCCGGTGTTCCGTGGGCAGAGCATGGCCGACAATCGAGTGATTGTTCAACCACCTCTAACTTGGAACGGAACGGAGCAAATCCGAATTGTTGAATCGTGGGACCAAACAGAGCGATGCCCGGCCGATGTGTTCCCGCAGCGATATGCATCACCGCCGAGTCGTTTGTTACTACCGCTTTACAAACCGAAACTGCCGCGATCAACTTCTTGATTGAATAAAACGGATACGTAACGGCATGCCGTGTCTGCCAACCGGGTAACTCCGAATCCAGTAACGATAACCAATTCGCTTCTTCCGGACCGATAATCCAGAGAATCGATACCCCGGATTCCTGGAGTCGTTTTGCTAATGCGATGTAATATTCGCTTGGCCAACGTTTCGTAAAGTGCTTCGCTCCCGGCGCTATGCCGACCCATGTTCCATAACCGGGTAATACTTGCAGCGAGCGTAACTCAGACTCATCGACTGGCAGTTGCAGACCAAGCCCGTCATCGGCAACACCCCAAAGCTTCGCTGCCGATAAATAACGCAACGGCACCGGCTCTTCTGCTTGCAGCCATTCGCCGCGCAAATGAATTTGCAGAAACCTTCGTAATCGTGGTGGAGCCGCTTCCGTTTGATGCGATGTTCTAAACTTCTTTGTAAACCGTCGCGACCGCGGAGACGCTTGCAAATCGAGAGTGTACTCGATCGCATACTCGGTTTGCAACTTTTTGAGAATGGATTCGTCGTTGCCATCCCACACAATCACATCATCAACAACGAAACTCTGTTCCCAAATATCGCGATTGAGTTGCTTCGTCAACCAGAGAATCCGATGTGACGGAAACCGCTTTCGTAATCCGCGTAGCACCGGCCCGAGTAACAAACAATCTCCCAATGAGGAGAATCTTATTACCAGAATCGCATTTGGTTTACTCATCGCCATGTTTGATTCATTTAGGGAAGAGTGATTCGTCGCTCAATACTCACGGTTGACTGCGAATCGGGCAAACTTTGCCAACCTTTCGCGGGCTGCATTTGCAGGGAACTTCTCTAATTGTTCAATCGCCCGGTCAGCATAACGGTTGGCGATTTGTTGTGCCTCTTCCGCACCTTGGTACTGTTTTACAAACGACAGAATCTCTTTTGCGTCGCGCCGTTTGACGCCGGATTTTATTCGACTCAACACCTGTCGCTTTTCCGTTTCGCCGGCTTTCTTGAAGGCGCATAGCAATGGCAGTGTAATCTTTGAGTCGCGAATATCGCCGCCTACCGGTTTCCCTAACAAGCCGCTGCGACCGGTGTAATCGAGAATATCATCGCGTATCTGAAAAGCGATACCCAAGTCTTCCCCGAATGCCTTCCACTCCTCAAGCGATGTATCCGCCGGCGCGGTGGTCAGCACACCTAACCGAATCGCTCCAGAAACAAGCGCTGCGGTTTTGTCGCTGATCATTTCGAGGTATTCGTCTTCGTTACTCTCGAGATCGCGACCCAATGCGGCTTCCTGTAATTCACCTTTCGCCATCCGCTTCGAGATTTCCGCCAAGACGTCTAACGCTTCAAACCGCTTTAACTCGACGGTACACGATAGCGAGCGCGCCAACAAAAAATCTCCGAACAATACGGAGATTTTATTATTCCAAACCGCTTTTAACGAAGCAAATCCACGGCGGGTATCGGAGTCGTCGACTACGTCGTCATGAATCAAGGTGGCGGTATGGAGGAGCTCCATTACAAGCGCCGATGTAATCGTCGCCGGATTCGTCTCTCCATAAACTTTAGCGGCAAGAAACGTTAGTAACGGTCGTAGCCCTTTGCCCCGCTGATCGGTGATGTAGCCGATCATCTTGTCGATTAACGCAACTTTACTCGTGAGCGATTCACGCCAAGCAATATCGAATGCCGCAAACTCCGGTAGGCATTCCGACCGGAACTTTTCTAACTCGGCTTTGGTCGGATTAAACAGCACTAATCTTCCTCACGAATCCCACTGCGAACTTTCTTCATCGTCCGGTCTAATTCCCGTGCTTCCTCGCGAGCTGCAATGGTGGCACGCTTATCGTATTGTTTCTTTCCAGTGGCGAGCCCCAATTCGACTTTGATCTTTCCGCGTTTCAAATACACAGTAAGCGGAACAACCGTCGCCCCTTTTTCTTCGACCTGCCGCTGGATCTTTTTTAATTCTGCTTGATGCAACAACAGCTTGCGCGGCCGCACCGGGGGATGATTCGCATAAGCGCCATTTTCATAAGGTGAAATGTGTACGCCCACCAACCAAAGCTCACCTTTCATGAAGCGAGCGAAACTATCGCGCAACTGAATACGTGAGTTCCGGCAGCTCTTCACTTCGGAGCCGGTCAATACAACGCCGGCTTCCCACCGGGCTCCAATCGTGAAGTCGTGGTAAACCTTCTTGTTTTTCGCCAAAATGTGATTTTCTTCGTCCATAGCTAAGTAAAATACGCACCAGACCTGAACATCGCAACCGTTTCTAATCTATACGATGTGTCAATCGTTGCGAGTACGGATGAACCTTTTGTTCACCCAACAAAACATACTTTCGAGTTCGGGTGAACCTTGTGTTCACCCAGCAGTATCTACTCTTTTACGCTTCCTAACGTTAATCCCGAAATTAACCACTTCGACAGCATCAGAAACAATACCATCACAGGAATCGAGATCAAGGTCGACGCTGCTGCGAAAATTGCCCACTCAGTGCCCATACTTGCTTGGAACATTTTTAATCCGAGTGGCAATGTATATTTATTCACATCGATGAGAATCTGTGCCGCGACGACATACTCTGACCATGCGGACATGAAACTGAAGAGTGCGGTTATCACCAGTGCTGGTGCAGCCAATGGCAAAATCACCATCCGCCACGCTTGGAAGGGAGTCGCCCCGTCAATAAGTGCGGCTTCCTCCAGTGAATGCGGGATCGTATCGTAGAAGCCTTTCATCTGCCAAATACAAAATGGCAGCGCGGTAGCGGTATACACAATCATCAATCCAAAAAAGGAGTTGACCAGCCGCAGTTGTGCAAGCAAAAGGAATGTGGGGAGGAGGAGCATCGTAGGTGGAAACATTTGCGTCACCAACAACGATAGCATAATCGGTTGTTTCGCAAAGAACTTAAACCGGGAGAACGCGTATCCCGCCATCGAAGCCAGTGTTACTCCCAATATTGTTACAGCACCGGTTACCAGTAACGAATTGCCCAACCAGCGGAGAAATGGTCGTTCAAACAATAGTGTTTTGTAAGCCTTCAGGGTTGCGCCATCAGGTATCAAAGCCAGCGATGTGGAAAGCAACCGGTCGTTTGGTCGCAACGATATCGAAATCATCCGTAAAATCGGATAAATCGCAATGAAAATGAAAACGATTAGAACGGCGTAGGTGAATACTTGAAACACGAGAGAATCTTTACGCTGGTTCATCGCACACCCTCCGCTGCCTTAGTTCGCCAGAGGAACCACCAACTAAACGCCGCTAACAACCCAAAGATGACCATCGAAAGTGCCGCGGCGAAACCGTACCGGTAGAATTGGAATGCCGCTTTGTAAACGAAGCTAACCAGAATATGCGATTGATCGGATGGTTCACCGCCGTTGGTAACCAGCCAAATGATATTGAGGTTATTGAAAGTCCAAACCACACCGAGTGTGATTGCCGGCAGCATGACCGGTTTCAACATCGGGATTGTGATATGCTTAAATCGTTGCCACGAATTAGCACCGTCGATTTCTGCCGCTTCGTACAACTCCTGCGGAATCGATTGTAAACCGCCTAACGCTATCACCATCATAAAGGGAAAGCCTAACCAGATATTCGTCAGAATACAAGCACTGAACGCCATCACCGGATCGCCCAACCAATTCACCGGCGACATCCCCAATAGCTTCGTTACGATGAGATTGAAGTCGCCATATTCATAGTTGAACATCCCTCGCCATACTAAACCCGTGATGACCGGCGGCACTGCCCACGGCAGAATCAAGAGCGTGCGGATTATCGCCCGGCCTTTGAGTTGCCGGTTGAGCAACAACGCTAACGCAACGCCGATTGTTACATGGAAAACTACATTGACAATTGTCCAGATTAGTGTTTTACCGAAGACGCCCCAAATCTCTCCACTGGTGAAAACCTTGATGTATTGCCGGAATCCAATCACACTCCAATCGGTGAAATGTCGCATCGACATATTGGATAACGATATTGTAACATTGAATAGAAACGGATACAGTACCACTAACAATAACACGATTAGCGATGGCAACAGTAAGAACAATAGGAAAGGACGCGAACTCCGCGTAAGCAGATCGTTCATTCCGACATCTCCTGAATTTTACGCTCCGCTTCACTTTGCATTTTCTTTGCCGCTTCACTTGCCGAAATGCTACCGCCTAAAAACGCTTGATAGGAAGGGCGCATCGCATCCCACACCGCCCGCAGTTCCGGTACTACCGGCATCGGTCTTCCCACAGCAGCTTGGGCGAGCGATTCTTGCAACAAACGGTTTTGCAATACTTCGGGATCGCTTCGCACCGTGATGCGAGTCGGTAACACCGATTGTTTTACTGCAAATTCCTTTTGAACTTCATCGGATAAGAGATAATCGAGAAACGCTTTCACATGTGTGCGTTTCGCTTTCGAGACATTCGCATTGACCGAATAGGCAAGCGGTGCAACCATTGGCGCCGGGTCGCGCAACCCGGGAGCGAATTTCGGATACTTCACAATTGCAATATCGATACCAGCTTGCAGATAACCCGACCATGACCACGGCCCGTTCAGAATCATTGCAGCACGTCCCTCTTTGAACAACGCATCGGCGGTATTGTAGTCACAATCACGGGGGATCACTTTATACTGGTCGCGTAACGCAATCACGTATTCCGCCGCTTTTATATTCGCGTCGGTGTTTAACGATGGTTGCATTTTGTCGTCGAACACCCAACCGCCGAATCCAGTGAGGAAGGGAATGTAGAAGTATGGTTCGGTAAAATTCCAGACCATGCCGTACCGGTCGATTTTCCCATCGCCATCGTTATCGACGGTGTTCTTTTTGGCAAGTTCGATGATCTCTTCCCAACTCGTCGGATTGGTTGGGACATATTTCCGATTGACGACTAAACAAACATGATTTCCAACTCGGTCGCCGATTGCCCACAACTTTCCTTCCATTGTAACCAATCCCAGCGAATCGATTTGAGATAGCTCGTTATCCGTCCACCAGTTGTCGAGTGGTTGAATGAGACCCATCGCAACGAACGGACCGATCTGATCGGATGGGCCATTCACAATGTCAGGACCGCCGCCGCCAAAGACTGCAGTTTGAAAACTCGAGCGGAGCTCTTCGGTCTCTTTGTATAAGACTTCGACTTTGATGCCGGGATGTTGCCGCTCATACTTCTTAGCAAACGCTTCGAGAATAACTCGATCCTCGGTACGCATTTGATGCCAAAGGGTCACATGATTGAGGTCACTGCCACTACAGCCAATCAGGACAAGCAGTATTGCCGAAGTAAACAGGAGGAGCAGCAAAAATGCGAGTCGTTTCACTATTTCGATCCTCGCTGCATGGCGCCACCGCCGACATTACCAGTTTCTTGTAACAGTGAGGGAAACTGTTTTTCTTCGACTTTCGCTCCCGCGAGCTTCATATATCGATATACGTTTTGCAGCAATGTGCGGTACGCTTGATCGAACATCGCATCGCCGCCACCCGGCGCATTTTGGTCGGTCCCATACCACCAGAACCAGTCGCTTCCTTCAGCGGCGTACATCGTCATCCAAGCTTGATATTGGTAATACTCCTTAGTGTTTTTCATTGGAATCGGTTTCGACAAATCGGGAGCGGAGATACCACTGGCTACCAAATCGTTGCGAACCTGCTTCAGCAAATTCCAAGCAGCATTTTCTTCGGCTTCGCCAATCCATGTATCGTAGGTTCCGTAGATCCAGCTCCCCGAATGCAGCGTCGTTAAACGGGGAAGCGTTCGCATTTGATGCGGTGTTACTCCCCTCGAGAGATTTCCCGATAGGTATTCACTTGGAGTCACCGTGACGATACGACCCATCTGATACAGCTTCGTCAGTTTTCGGTAAATCGCATGTAGTGTTCGTTTCGCATCGTTGTCGCGTGAGTAATGCTCCCAAGCATTTTCACCGTCGAGAATTACTGAAACGTATGGTACTTCCCCTTGCTTCGCATAACTCAGAACTCCTTGAATAAAGTCTTCCGCAGCCGCTTCCGGATCCATCGATTGATACCGGAAACCCAACCGGTCGGATAAGTCGGTGTCACGAAACACCAGCGCAACATCGCTACCGTTCATACCGGAAACATACATTTGCGGCAAAGGTTGATTTGCCGGAATTGAGCGCGAAAGTACTTGTCGGTCGCTTGCCGTCCAGCGGATTCCATGCTTTGCTAACATTGGTAAGATTTCGGGAGCTACCGATCCTTCACCGGGCCACATTCCAGCGGGATCGCTGCCAAACCAAGAGTGATAAGCATTGGTAGCCAGTAACACTTGCGCGTTGGCGTCATCGGGAGCCGTGAATCGTTCGGGCAATTTATCACCAGGTTGGCATCGCTTAGCGATATCGCTATCGATAAGTAACGGTAGAATTGGATGATAGTATGGAGTGGTGATAATCTCAATTTGTCCGGTTTGCTTGGCAACATCGTATTGCAATTGCCGGTGCATCGGTATCACCGCCTCCATCACCAAAGCCGCGCAAGCGACTAAATGATTACAGTCGTCTTCGGTTAACGGTTTCTTTAATCGATAAACCGGATTGCTGGCATCACCGGTGATAGAGACCAGTTCAGAGAGATTGATTTTCTCTTTGGTTGGTAACACAACTTCGCCGCTTAAAAAATCTGGATCGAATTGGGCAAAATAGAAAAATCCCTTCGCTTGCGTGAAATCGTCGATCGTGAATTGTTCGAGTGGCTTGTCGCGCAATGCTTGGTATTCCGGCCAACGATTCATCATGACATCGGAAACCGAGAAGCAATTCCACCCATTCCCTTTCATCAAGCTTTTCTCGGTTTCACCGAATTGGCTGCTTGGTGTTAATGCCAAATCGATCCACGGGTCGGTTTTTCCCCGCCATTTCGAGAAGAAACGTCTCGTATCGATTCGCTGGATTCGCCGTCCCACGTATGGCATCAGACGTTCGACATAGTAATATTGCAATTGATGCAAGAGCGATGTCGTTAAATTGATTGTTGTGTGAACAGAGGGATACTTCTCCAGCATCGCCGCCATATCGTGATAGTCTTTGGTCGCATGTGTTCGCACCCATGGGCCTTCGAGCCTGTCGAGTTCGGGATTCAAATACAACGGTTGGTGCTGATGCCAAATCATGTTTAGGTAGACAGTCGGACCAGCGCTGTACTCATCGGTTGGATTGGTTATTTCAACACTCTTCTTTTGTTCTTGTACACGCAACTCGATTTGCGAAAGTTCATTGATCGTAAAGCAGGAATTGAATCCGCCGCGTTGGTCGTCGGACTTGGCAGGATTCGTTGGATCGGCAATCCAACTGATGCCATCGACGACAAACTTATACTGATACTTGCCGGGCGCTAATGTCATCACGGCTTCCCAGATACCATTTTTGAG
>JAOTSC010000080.1 GCA_030247525.1 bacterium
CGAATTCCAGCGACCGGCATGAGTCCCAACGTCATGGCAACATTCACAAAAATTTGGTACACCCAAAGCCCGGCGATGCCTGCCAACAATAAACCACCATTCCGATTCTTCGCGCGGTACGCTTGTCCCCACAGCCGCCAAAACAGGACGCCTAATACAAGTAGCAGTAACAACGAACCGAGAAACCCCCACTCCTCAGCCAACACCGAAAACACAAAATCAGTGTGTTGAATCGGAAGAAAATCGAGTTGCGTTTGCGTCCCGCCCAAAAATCCTTTTCCGGTGAATCCGCCGCTCCCCACCGCAATTTTCGATTGGATACTCTGGTACCCTTTTCCCAATGGATCGTTATCCGGATTCAGAAACGTGAGAATCCGGTTCCGTTGGTATTCGTGGAGTTTGGTTTGCCAAATCCACGGGGTAAGCCAACTGACAATACCGCCTCCCATTAAGCTCATGGCAATCGTCTTAATACTCCCGCCACTGAACCGGATCGCGAGACCACCAACGACGAGGATGATGATAACAAAAATCGGATGCATGGAAACAATCATCGCGACAAACGGCACTGCAAATGCCAACATGCCCGATAATGGATAACCCGACCAGATGAGTAGTGTCATTGCCGGAGCAAGAAAAATGGTCGAGGTCGCTAAATCAGGTTGAGCAGCCACCAGCATCATCGGCAAAATCGCAATGGTGAAGACACCAAGCAGTGTAACCGGTTGTGCAGCATGTCCAGCTCGGTCGCCTAACCATCTTGCTAAGGCGATAATTACACCCAATTTCATAAGCTCCGATGGTTGGAACCGCACACCCGCAATTTCTATCCAACGAACCGCTCCCATCCCTAATTTGCCGAAAAGTTCAACGCCCGCCAAGAGTAGGAAACATCCTAACCAAAGGATGTACGCAATATCATAGACCCGGGTCAACGGAGTGAAATAGGCAAACACTCCAACGGCAATCCCGACTCCGATATAAAGCAAATGAAACCGTGCGGTGGTCGACCAACCGCCGGTATCGGGATGTGTCGCCGAGAATACGACAATCAATCCAATAAATAGGAGAGCGATCCAACAGGCAAATAGATACCAATCGAATTCGCGGCTGACGTGGATTGCGAGCTTCATTCCGCCGCTCCCCCGCTATGTTCGCCCGTCGAGGAAGTTCCCACTTCAATTCCTTCGGTCGAGCGACCGAGGTAGGTGCCGATGATATCGAACGCGATTGGCGCGGCATACACGCTGCCCCAACCGACATTCTCCACCAACACTGCGACCGCAATTTTCGGCGAATCGAACGGTGCGAAACAAACGAACCATGCATGATCGTCGCCGTGGGGATTCTGCGCTGTACCAGTCTTTCCGGCAGCATCGTAGCCAAGTTTCTCAAAGCGATGTGCCGTTCCTGACGGAGAATGAACCGTCTCTCGCATCGCCCGGCGGATGAAATCGACAATCCACGGTTGCATTTGAGTATCGACTTTATTCGTTACTAAAGGTTTCCATCCGCTATGCGACGTATCGGAAATCGCCCGTACGATATGGGGCACCCGATACCAACCGCCATTCGCCCACATCGCGGCATAGCACGCCTGTTGCAACGGCGTTACCAGAATTTCCCCTTGTCCGATGCCTAAATTCGCCATCGTGCCGGCGCCCCACTGGTACTTCCGTTTTTCGTACCAGGATGCCGATGGAGCAAGTCCCGCACTCTCGGCATCGAGATCGACCCGCGTTCGTCTCCCGAACCCGATGCGATTCATCATCGCATATAATCGACCTAATCCGACTCGTTGTCCGAGCACGTAATAATACACGTCGCAGGAAGCGGCTATCGACATCTGCGCACGGGTACCACCATGTCCTTTTTTATTGGAATCCTTGAAATAACGATTGCCAATTTGAATACCGCCGCCACAAAAAATGGCAGTATTCGTATCGATTGCGCCGCTCTCTAAACCGGCGGCAAGCGTCGTCATCTTGAATGTTGAACCGGGGGGATATGCCGCTTGCTATGCACGATTGAAAAGCGGCTTCCCTTCGTCTTCCGACAACTGTTGCCACACTTTTCCTGATATTGCACCATCGAATAATTGCGGGGGAAACGACGGCGCCGACGCTAAACAGAGAATTTCTCCGGTACTCGGTTCGATTGCGACAACCGCTCCGCTGTGTCCGGTAAGTAACGATTCTGCCCGCATCTGTAATCGTAAATCGATGCTTAATTGTAATGGTACGCCGGGACCGGGCGGCAAATCCGGCATTTCTTCCACCGTACCTAATTCGCGGCCCGAAACATCTACCAACCGGTAACGTCCGCCTGGTCTTCCCCGGAGTAGTGAGTCGTACGTTTTTTCGATCCCTTTCCGGCCGATCATTGTACCGGAAAAGAGATTCGGGTCTTTTAATACTTCCGCTTCGTTCGGTTCACTCACATATCCTAAAAAATGCGCGCCAACTCCTGCCGTATAATGCCGTTTCGCTTCCTGTTCAATTGAGATGCCGGGGAACTCTGTGCGCAACTCTTCCAATTTTGCAATATCGCGATAGGAGATGTCTCGCAAAACCCGCACCGAACGATTGCGCGGAACGCTTGGTCCAAAAAGCTTTCCGCGAATCAGCGCGGTGTCGAGTTCTAATAGACTGCATAACCGTTCTAAGCGATAACGTTCTTTTCCAAAATCTTTCGGTGTGATATATAGCGAATAGCTCACGGTGTTTTCGGCGATAACCAATCCATTGCGGTCGGTCAGTACACCCCGTAGTCCGGGCACATCGGTAACGCGAATGCTATTCGCCAGTGAACGTTTAGCAAAGCTGGTATGTTGTAAAATCTGGAGGGAAAACAATCTACCGAGGATTAATAACAGCAAGGCAATCGACACTGCGCGGAGGAAATACATCCGGGTGGGAGTTACATCCGCCGTGATCATTCCTTCGCTCCGAACGGGGGAAAGAGACTACGGAGAAATGCGAAAAAGAGCGTATACAAAAGCGAGGGGAGCCCAATTTGTACCCACTGGGTAAGGAAATTTCCTCCCGTTCTCGTCTCAATAAAATGAATAACCGCTTCGGCGAATAGTCCGCCTAACGTCGCCGCGATCATCCACCGCAACCGCGATAACGGCATATTCGGTTCGCGCCCGCGAGTACCCAACCATAGTGCGGGAATCCAACCGAGCGCAGTCAATCCAATCGGCAAGCCCGCCATCGAGTCGACCAATGGACTGAGTAGAAATCCTAAGACGATTGCTTGCACTGGGGATGCTCGTAACGCTCCCCACAACAACGCGAGAAAAATGAAATCGGGAACTGCCGGTCCCAATGCGATCCGGCTTGAAAACACCAATTGAATCGGAACGAGCAAAACGAGGAAAAATGGCCAGCGGAAGAGCGCGCTCATTGGTCGACATCCCCCTCTTTCTCCACTTGTCCATAACTGGTGAGGATGAAGACGCTCTCAACCGCGTCGATATTCTGTACCGGTTCGACCGGGAGAATTTGGAAGTGGCTGCTGGGTGCGGGAATCGGCAATTGCTTCGCAACCGGAATCCCTTTCGGATAAACAACACCAACACCGGCAGTGACCCATATATCTTTATACTTCACGTCGCTCGTGAGTGGTACACCGTCGATAGTTAATCGTCCCGAATGATCGGCGCGTAATATCCCTTCGACCCGGCTCCGTTGATTCCGGACAGCGACTCCCATCTGCGGATCGCCCAATACTTGTACTTCCGCCGCGCCCATCCGTACCCGTAATACTCGTCCGACTAACCCGGTAGTTGTCATCACCGGCATCGGCGGTAGAATACCTTCGTTCGCACCGATATTCACTATCACTCGACGATTGCCAATCCGCCGATATCTGCCAATCACTTCCGCGGTTTTGGTCGTCCAAGTGGGGGGAGGAACAAATCCGATCATTTCCCGCAGCCGTTCGTTTTCTTCGCGGGCTTCGAGCAAATAACTCAATTCGCTTTTCGCCTGCATCAGCTCTTGCCGCAATTGCGCATTCTCCGGCCACAACGCAATCGTCCGCGGAATCCAGAGCAGTGGGGAACTTACAATACTGACACCGGTCGCTATCGTTCCCCGAACGGCAAGCCCAACCGGGCCGCCCGTAAGAACAACGAGCAGCAGCGCAACGACCCATAATGCAAGCGCCACCCAGCTATCAAGGTGGCGCCGCCAGAAATTTCTACCAGGTTTGGACACGATTAAGCAATCTATTCTAATTGAAAACGAAAAAGCATAAAATGTGGATTACTAATGTATTTTCGAACTGCAAGTCTTATTACTGTTGAGTGGAAGTCCATTCACTAATCTCACAAACCGGCAACGCTCCTCTATCCCATCCATCGGATCGCGACGCATCGAAATGCCATTGCGCTTCGCCTCGGCAAACAACTCATCCGACAGGGCAAGCGAATGAAAGCAATCCTGTTTCTCGATTGCACGAAATTCGCGTTGCTTGTCCGCTACCATTTGCCACTGTTCAGACGTTAATGCCGAGGGAGACTTATGCATAATTACCCGTGAATCGCTTATTGCATTCCTGTTACAAAAAAAACGAAAATCGCTAATTATCCAGCAACACCTTCTGCAACCGCTCGAAGTCGTCGAGCACGCGACCGGTGCCACGAACAACGCAAGTGAGCGGGTCTTCCGCCACTTCCACTGGCAGCGAAGTTTCCTCCCGCAATTTCGCATCGAGTCCGCGCAACAACGCGCCACCGCCTGTGAGAATAATTCCACGGTCACGGATATCGGCGGAAAGTTCCGGTGGAGTTTTTTCGAGCGAGACGCGAACTGCTTTCACTATCGATGCAACCGGTTCAGCAATCGCCTCGCGGATGTGCGCGCTGGAGACTTCGACTGCTTTCGGAATGCCGTTTACTAAATCGCGGCCTTTCGCAAACATCGTCAATTCTTCTTCGAGCGGAAATGCACTGCCGATTTTCACTTTAATATCTTCCGCCATCCGCTCGCCAATCAATAAATTGAAATTGCGGCGCATGTAATTCATAATCGCTTCGTCGAGTTCGTCGCCTGCGATACGGATCGATGTATCTGACACGATTCCACCAAGTGAGATCACAGCGATTTCGGTCGTACCTCCGCCAATATCGATGACCATGCTGCCGAGCGGTTCGAGCACCGGGAGACCGACGCCGAGCGCCGCCGCCATTGGTTCTGCAATCAAATACACTTCGCGCGCGCCGGCTTGTTCGGTCGAGTCGCGGATAATTCGTTTTTCCGCTTTGGTCACGCCGGAAGGAACGCATACGATGACGCGCGGTCGATTGATCGGATTCTTGATCACTTTGCGAATTAGGCTACGAATCATGATTTCGGCAACGTCGTCGTCGTCGATCACGCCGTCGCGCATCGGTCGAATCACTTCGATGTTACGATGTCCTTTGCCCATCATTTCGCGGGCGGCCGAGCCGATCGCGACCACTTTCCGGTCGCTCCGATTCAATGCCACCACCGATGGTTCGCGAACAAAAATGCCGCGCGACTTGACATAAATCAGCGTATTCGCGGTCCCAAGATCGATCGCGATATCGTTGGTAAGAAAATTAGAAAACCAACCCATGCTTTTTATTCGATTCCTATCTCCGGCTGGGCCGAAGCTGAATGCAAAATTCCTGTACTTGCGTTAGCGAGCGGATCGGGATTGTATTCGCCACCGGTTCTCCGCCCGGAATAATCGTTAAATCGTTGTAGTTGCGCACTACGGGATAATACAGCATCCCGTATGCGGTAGCGGCATTGCGCCCCTCCGCGATAGCGTCGAGCGAATTCTGCTCGAAGTAAGCCCGATCCGACGAACCCTCAAACGGAAAATCGATGGCAAGCCGCAACTTTCCCGCTGTTCCAAACGGCGCCATTTCGCTCATGTAAGTGTTTCGCGTTTCATAAGGAACGAGTACGCCGTCGGAACCGTTATATCCGACAAACATCTCATCCTGAGCTACCGCGTCGACTGCCGCGACAAAATCGGGAAAACGGCTCAAGCCGCTGCACCGCAATGCAATCGTGAAAAAATTACTCTCCCGCGCATGAATCGTATCGCATAACTCGACGACCAGATTTTTCATCCGCGACGATGCATCGGACAATTCGGGAAACCGTTGCCACGCCTCTAACCCGGTAAGATAAGCCCCATCGTAATCTACTCGCAAAAGCTTTGCGAGGTACGATGCGGAATCCCGCAACAAAATTCGCTTCCATTCGGAATCCCAATACTTTACCGTCCATTTTCCCGATCCGGCGGGGGATTCCCGTACTAACCACGATGGCGCACTGGAGTCGGGCAAACCGTCGGAGTTCGCATCCCAGACGGGATTCCAGTAATACCGGTTGGTTTCAGCAACTCCGAGAGAAAGATATGAGACTACTAACGCATTGCTTTGCGCTTTGAGTAGCGCAATTTCTCCCGCATCGTAAGCGCGCTCGTCACTCCCATCCTGACTGTAATCCATGATAATGAGGTCGTAACCACTCGCGCCTAAGTCTTGCAAGTACTGCACCCGGTCGCTATCGGTTGTACCATCCCCGCCCGGCGTACCAGCACAGCCGGCGATTAGAAGGATAAGCGAGCACAATGTGAATATTGCGTACATAGTCTCTGCGAAAGGGGCGCATTTAGTGATACGCCCAAGTTCAATCTACTACAAATGGCGGAAATGCCGTCTGCCTGTGAAATACAGCACGATGCCAAGCTTGTTTGCTGCCGTGATCACCTCATTGTCTTTAATCGAACCACCCGGCTCAACAATCGATTTGACACCAACTTCCGCTGCCAGTTCAATACTGTCGGCAAATGGGAAGAACGCGTCCGAGGCGAGCGCGCACCCTTCCAACGAATGCCCGAAACCCTTTGCCCGCCGCAACGCATTCTGGACGGCATCGACTCGGCTGGTCTCGCCGCCGCCGATTCCGATGGTAGCAAATCCGCTCTCAGTACGCTTAGCAAACACGACTGCATTCGACTTAACCCCTTTGACGATATGCCAGGCAAATTCGAGTAGAGCGAAATCTTCCCCTTCGCAACCCTTATCAGTCGTCAGTTTCCAGTCTTTCGCCGGAATCGTACCGGGATCGATTTCCTCAACTAACATGCCGCCTAACACTCGCCGGAATTCGTAGGGGAAATAGGGCGGAGTCGTTGGCAGCGAGCCGACTATCCAACGGAGATTTTTCGACTTCGCCAATATCTCACCGACGGTTTCATCGGCAGGATCGAGCGAAAACACCACTTCGGTAAAACGTTCTCGGATTGCTGTCGCTGTCTCCGCATCGAGCGGACGATTGAAGGCGACAACGCCGCCGAATGCCGACGTAGGATCGCATGCCACCGCGTTGCGATACGCGTCGAGTAACGTTTTTCCGGTGGCAACTCCACACGGCGATGCATGTTTCACGATGACGCACGCCGGCTCAGAAAACTCCCGTACAATGCGAGTCGAGCTATCGACGTCCATCCAATTATTAAACGAGACTTCTTTACCGCCGATCGTGCGAGTGCCCGCCAATCCAAACGTATTCTCACCGGCGATTTGGAAGTACGCCCCTTGTTGTTGCGCATTTTCGCCATACCGTAAATGCTGCGGATGATCGAGCGGAATTGCAAACCACTTTTGCCACTCGGTCGGCTGCGGATTCAACACCCGCGCGATTAACGCGTCGTAGCACGAAGTCCGCATGAAAACTTTCGCGGCAAGTTTTTTTCGCAGTTCGAGGGTCGTGCCGTTATGCTGCTCCAACTCATCTACTACCAACGAATAATCGTCGGGATCGCATATCACAGCGACGTGAGAATGATTCTTTGCCGCGCTGCGTAGCATTGCCGGCCCGCCGATATCGATTTGTTCGATTAAATCTTCGCCGGTCTTACCCGCCGCTAATGCTTGCTCAAACGGATAGAGATTCACACATACGAGATCGATTGGAGGAATCGCATGTTGTTTCGCTTGTTCGAGATGCTCGTGGGTATCGCGTCGGTACAACAATCCGCCATGCACTTTCGGGTGCAGTGTTTTCACCCGCCCTTCAAACATTTCCGGCGCTCCGGTGTAATCGGCGATTTCGATCACCGGGATGCCCGCATTTCTCAACGCTTGCGCCGTTCCGCCGGTTGAGAGAAGTTCCGCGCCGTGATTATGGAGGGCGGTTGCAAATTCGACAAGACCGCGCTTATCAGATAATGATAACAGAGCGCGATGGATTTTCTGGATGGATTCGCTCACTGGGATTTTCCTTTGAGTATTTGACCAGATGGTGTAAACAAGATAGGGGTCGAATTCAATTCGACCCGATAATTTTTTGGAATTCAACTACCGAATTAGGTTCACTAACAATTTCGCCACACACAGCGGATACAACCGGTGCTCGGCGCATAGTACCCGCGCAGCAAGGGTTTCCGGTGTATCGTCGGTAAGTACCGGAACCGGCAAATGATCAATGATCGCGCCCTTGTCGTACTCTTCGTTCACGTAATGCACGGTCGGACCCGACCACTTCACCCCACTCGCCAGCACTGCTTCGTGGACATGATGTCCCCACATGCCATTTCCGCCAAACTGTGGCAATGGCCCCGGATGAATGTTTACGATACGATGGGGAAACCGGTTGCAAAGCGCTGGCGGAAACAACCGCAGGTACCCGCACAATGCAATAAACTCTGCTCCACTTTTTGTTACGGTATCGAGCACCGCTTGGTTCCATGCTTCTCGCGTTGAGAATTGTTTTGGGATGAGGCGAACGCTCGGAAACTCATACTCGAACGAGAGCGCTTCTGCGTCACATTCACGGTCAGTTACGAGTAGAACCGGCTCACCGCAAATCCAACCGTCGCGCATCCCCTCCAACAACCGTTCCGCGTTGGAGCCGCGACCCGAAGCAAAGAACGCGACTTTCATTTTTCTCATGATGTCACCGGATGAGTTATTCGCAGCGTATCGTTTTCGATCACTGCATCAGCGCCAATCGTAACGGTGCAGCGATCCCGGTAATGCCCGTAGGGCAAGCCGCTCGCAACGACTACTTCGGGACGGTGTGCCGTTAATTCTAATAAACGCCGAACTGTGCATTCGTTACGTTTGCTTTGCGGATTCCCTAATGCATCGCAAAATTCTCCGACGACGATACCGGCAATTTGATCGAATACGCCGCACATTTCCAATTGGGTAAGCATCCGGTCGACCCGGTAATTATCTTCATTCACATCTTCGATAAAGAGGATCGCGCCGTGTAAGTTGGGAAAGAACCGAGTACCACAAAGTGCCGTCAGTAACGACAAACAACCGCCGAGCAAAACTCCTGATGTCTGGTTCTTCGTATAATTCGAAATCGGAAATTCCTGCGACTCGCTTCGCATGATCAGCGACTGCCACGACTTCCAGCAAGTCCCTTCGAGCGCAATGCCATCGTTCGCAGCAACCACTGGCCCGGTAAGTGAAAGCCAACCGAGAAGCTCATATAACGGCAATGCGAAGGCAGTCGTATCGGAAAATCCGGTAAACCATTTCGGTTTCGTCCATTGGCTCCACTCGATTTGGGTGAGCAATCGAGTGACGCCAAACCCGCCGCGAGTTGTGATTACAGCTTTGTACTCATTGTTAGTGAATGCATCATGAATATCGCGTAACCGTAGTTCATCAGGGGCAGCGAGATAACCCTCGCTCTCGTGGGTGAATGATTTTGACAAATGACTGTGGAGCCAGTCGGGCAGCGAAACCCGGAATCCCTGGGCTGAAAGAATCTCAATACCGCTCAGTAATGTATCGGAACGGCAAGGTCCAGAGGGAGCGATAACGCGGATGGTGTCTCCCGGTTGCAGCGGCGGTGGAACGATTCGGCGCATTCGTCACTCCCATAGCGGCGATTCCAAGCGGTAATCGCCGAAACCGTCTTGATCGATGAATGTAAATCGGAGATTTCGCTGGGAATAGAACCAGATTTCGTAAGGCTTCCCTTGGGTTACTGTCGGATGAGAATCGACTTCGGTTGGATCTCCATAAATCACTAACACCTGCCCGCGATCAGTCTCCCAACCTTCGCGAATTCGGGTAAACCGCGAATTTGCCAGCTCGATCCGCCGATAGTATTCCTGCATTTTTTCGTTGACTGGAGTCTCCGGCGAGGGGTCGCGCTGTTCCCAAAATAAGCGAAACGCGTTTTCTTTTTGTTCAAGCGGTAGTGACAAAATCTCTTTTACTTTTTTCTCTTCGGCAAGATACTTCAACTGCTTGATTGCGATATCGAGGTCGTAAATCTGCGATACGATGCCGGGTATACCGATTTTGTATTTAACAACCCGCGCCACCCGCTGCCCCGCCTGCTCAAACACAAACGTATGTTGATAGGTGCCATAAGAAAGCGTATCCAAGGGAATCCGAAACGCATAACGTATAATCGATGTTTTCGGTTCGATGAAATGAATGGTATCGCGAATCGCGGCGCCGCGATCCCGGACAACCCGTTCCTCGATCCGCAGCGTGCCGGTTCCCGCGACAAGTACTTCAAAATAAACCCACCCGGAATCCTGTTCAGGGAAAAAGACGTCGCTCGCCGTCGGTTGAAATCGTTTTGGATCCCGCTCGTTATCGACGCTGCGGGCAAGCACCGGCGGAGTTACCGATAAACTGTCGTTCGCTCTCGGATGCAACGTAACTTCGGCAGTCTGTTCGTCACTTTTTCGTGTTTCGTTATCGGTCAACCGCACTCGTAATTTGTAAGTTCCTGGTGATAAATCGAGCGCATACTTCGAGAAAAATACTTCACGTCGATTGTTTGTCTTCCGGTACTCGGAAACACATACGCTATCGACCCACGTCCGCACCGTGGAAACCGCTTTCTTTTTCTTGATTCCTTTACCGGTCGGGGTCGCTTCCACTTGCGCGGTGATTGTAGCGTGAAACTGCGAATCGGCTTTTACGAACAACAACACGGGAAGTGGAATCCGGAGATTTAACAAAACTCTTGCCATGCCCGGTTGCTCGGAGAATACGACGACCGGTTCGAGCTTGAAGCGTGGCACGCCGATTTCTTCATCGATTCGCGGATCGCGATGGGGTTGGGCATAGAGTGGTAATGTGATGAGGAGGAAGAGTAAAAAGACAAGAGTAGGGTATTTAGTGCGCGATTTCATGAGACCAATGGCAACGCTTTTATGACCGGTTCCCCGATCCAACCACCTTCCCAAGTATCTTTGAGGGTAACGGTCAACAGGGAACCCGTTCGCAACGAGCGGTTGCCGAGCCGTACCCGGTAATCGATTTCCGGCGCATCCCATTTCGTTCGCCCCCATGGCTCGTTCTGTTCTTTACCTTCGACGATTACTTGCACTTCACGATGCAGTTGCTCTCGGTGAAATTCTTCGGCGATTTCGTTCCCCAGATCGAGTAACCGTTCGCGGCGCTCTTCGGCAACTTCCCGCGGAGCAACCAAATCGGGTAATTTCGCGGCTCGTGTTCCCTCTTCCGTAGAATAGAGAAATACGCCAAATCGCTCAAATTTTGCTTCGGCAGTAAACTCAAGCAATTGTTCGAATTCCGCTTCCCCTTCACCGGGATACCCGACGATGATGCTGGTGCGTACCACCATATCGGGGATCGCTTCCCGCATCCGCTTGATCCAATGCAACAAGTGGTCGGGACCTTTTTTGCGACCCATCGACCAGAGAATTTTAGGATGACTATGCTCAATCGGGTAGTCGATATATGGTACGAGCGATTTCGTTTTCGCCAAAATCTCGAGAAACTCTTCGTTGAATGCTGGTGGATGCGTGTATAAAATTCGCAGCCACGGAAACGCTAACGCATCGAGTTCCGCCATCAACTGCTTAAACAAATCAGGCTGTCCGAGATCTCGGCCGTAATCGTTTAACTCCTGAGCAACGACCAATAGTTCCTTGACACCGGATTTCCGGAGTTGCTCTGCTTCTGCGAGTAAATCGGCGAGCGGGGTCGAAACATATCTGCCCCGCATCAATGGGATTGCACAATAGGAACAGCCGCGATTACAACCGTCAGCAATCCGCAAATAGGCGCTATGCTTGGGTGTCAGCAAATGCCGCGGAATCGGCCCACGCAAAGAAATCGGTTCGTGGGCGTCAGTCAACTTTTCCACCAAGTGTTGCCACTGATCGACGCCATAGATACCATCGACTTCAGGTAACTCGGTACGCAATTCATCGCCGCTGCGAGTTGCCAAACAGCCGATTACATAGACCTGATCGATCTTCCCGGCGTTCTTGAGCTGGATTGCCTGCAGTATCTCGTCGATTGCCTCTTCGCGGGCGGGTTCGATAAATCCACAAGTGTTTACGACAACCGCATGGGCGTCTTTCGGACTATTCTTTACTGCGATTCCACGCGATTCCAATAAACCGAGAAAACGTTCGCCATCGACGCTATTCTTTGAACAGCCGAGCTGCACCAGATGAATACCGGAGTGTGCTTTACTCACCGATCACCGCATCGGCAAAAGCTTGTGCGTCAAACGGTTCGAGGTCTTCAATCTTTTCTCCGGTACCAATCCACTGCACCGGCAAACCTAACCGCTCTTTAATAGCAAAAACAAAACCACCCTTCGCTGTTCCATCCAATTTTGTCACAACCAATCCGGTAACGTTCGCTTGTTTTCCAAACAGTTCTGCTTGCGACAACGCATTTTGACCCGTTGTACCATCGAGTACTAACAATACTTCGTGCGGCGCGCCGGGCATCACTTTCCCAACCACCCGTACCACTTTTTCGAGTTCCGCCATCAAGTTTTTCTTCGCTTGCAACCGTCCAGCCGTATCGATTAATACGATATCTTTGTTGCGGGCAATCCCGGCGGAAACCGCATCGTGCGCCACTGCCGCGGGGTCTGCTCCTTCGACTGCGGTAAGAAACTCCGCGCCGGAACGCTGCGCCCATACTTCCAATTGTCCCACCGCCGCCGCTCGGAACGTATCGCCTGCCGCCGCTAAGACGGTTAGACCTTGCGCCCGGTAATACGACGCTAATTTTCCCAACGTCGTCGTTTTGCCGGAACCATTCACGCCGACTAATAGAATCACATGAGGTTTATTGCGAATAACTGCCGGAGTTGAGGAGGGAAGTTGTTTGATTAATGCGTCGCGAACAAGTCGTTTCAGAGAAGCGGAATCGTTCTCGCCTTTTTGCACTCGTAGTTTTACATCAGCGACAATGTTTGTAGCAATGGCGTGACCAAAATCAGCAGCGATTAACACATCTTCTAAATCACTCAGAACCGCCGCATCGATGCGCGGGCGTCCGGTGACAAGTTCCGTGACCTTTTCCACAATAGCGGTGCGGGTCTTGGAAAGCGTCTCTTTAATCTTACTAAAGAAACCCACAGTTTACCTTTCGGGATGGCGGGTGTCTTCTCCCCACCGCAGTTTTTCGCGCAGGACTTGATAGAAGTATTTCCCGGTAAAAGTAACCAACCGAACGTTGAAATTGGCACGGCAGATTTCGATTTGCTCGCCGTACTCAATTGAGTCGACGTAACTGCCATCCGCCATTACATTCGCTTTATACCCCGGTTCGGTTTCAATGTGTAGTTTCCGGTCACCGCGGATTACCATCGGACGGTGCGCCAACGTGTGCGGACAGATCGGAATTAATATGGTAGCATCTAAAGTTGGTTCAAGAATTGGACCGCCCGCCGAGAGCGAGTAACCGGTCGATCCAGTCGGGGTAGAGATAATGATGCCATCGGCAGTGTAGGTATTGAGATACTCGCCGTCGATTGAGGTGCGCAGCCGAATAGTACGGCTATGCTCGCCGCGATCCAGTACAAAATCGTTCAACGCCAATAACGGACGGGAATTGCCGCCGCTCTTTTGTCCCAGCAGCACCATGCGCTCTTGGGTTTCAAACTTGCCGGCTAACAGTGCATCGGTCCAGCGATACAACTCCGGCACCGAGAATTCAGCAAGGTAGCCGAGTCCGCCAAGATTCACCCCTAACACCGGAGTAGCGGTTTCACCTACTTCACGAACACAGCTCAGGAGTGTACCATCGCCGCCGAAAGAAAGTATCACATCGCATTGACTGGCAAAATCGGAAATCGGTGAAAAAGTAAATTCGTCCAGATGATCGAGTTGCGTTAACGGCTCATCGATCATGATTTCCGCGTTTTTATTCGCAAGCCAGCGAATGTAGTTTGGAACTTCGTTCCAAACTTTCGGTTTGCGCAGATTCGCGTAGATGCCAATGCGTGAAGGCATATTACTCGCCTGCCGGAATTAAATCGTCAAGTTTGCGCAGTTTCTTTTCCGCATCCTGTAACTTCGACTGACAGAATTGAAACAACTTTTGACCCTCTTCATATGCAGTTAGCGATTGCTCAATCGGAATCTCACCATCTTCCAGCAGCCGCGCCAATTCTTCGAGTCGGGCAATTGCCTGTTCGAAAGTCATCGTTTCGGGATTCTCTGCTTTCAGTGTCTCGGTCTTATTCGCCATGGTCTCATTCTTTGTGAAGGTGTATTGTGATACACCCAAATTAACGATTTGACTCAATGGTATCGGCAATCAGTTTGCCTTCGTGCAAGGTAATCTCAAGCCGTGAACCAAAACTCGCTTGTTCTGCACTGCGAATAACTCGGCCATTGGTTAATCTCACAACGGCGAAACCACGCGCTAAGATGTTAAGCGGATGCAATGCATCGAAGCGCGATTGTAACGACCGCACTTGCTCACTTTTCCGCTGTAACAGAGTACGATATGCAATGGTTGTCCGCCGCTCCAGTTCATCGACCCGTTGCATCCACTGCATGACTCGGTCAACCGGACGTCGGAAGCCGCTCCGTTTCATGAGCTGTTCCAATCGCTGCTTTTCATACTTCAACTTGCGTTGTATCGCATTCGTCAATTTCTCGCGTTGATCGTGCAGCCATTCGAGATGCTCATCCCGATCCGGTACCGCCATTTGCGCTGCTGCAGTTGGTGTCGCCGCCCGAATATCGGCGGCAAAATCGGTTAACGCAACATCGACTTCGTGACCAACCGCCGAGATTACCGGAATCGCCGAAGCTACCACGGCACGAACGACAACTTCTTCGTTGAACGACCAAAGGTCCTCCAACGAACCACCGCCCCTACCGACAATTAACACATCGACTTTCCGGTTAGCAGGCGAATCCGTTCCGCACCATTTATTGAAGCGGGCAATCGCTGCTGCAATCTCTTCCTTCGACCCTTCGCCTTGTACTTTCACCGGTGCCAGCACAACCTCAATCGCAGGCCAGCGCTCGGTTAAAATCCGCAACATATCCTCTATCGCCGCACCGGTTGGACTGGTTACGATCCCAATCCGGTTCGGATACTGCGGTAGTGGTCGTTTACGCGCTTGATCGAACAACCCTTCCGCGGCAAGTTTTCGCTTCAACTCGTCGTACTGCTGTTGTAGGGAACCGAGTCCACCAGCAATAATACGCTCGACAATCAACTGGTATTGACCTCGCGGCTCGTACACCTGTACTGAACCGAAGGCAACCAGTTTCATCCCGTTTTCGAGCCGAGCAGGAAAACTCTTCGCGCTGGAGCGCCAAGCAGCGCAGCCGATTTGCGACTTCGC
>JAOTSC010000081.1 GCA_030247525.1 bacterium
CGGGATGGTTTTGGCGAAGCCGAAGTCGATTACCCCGCATACGAAATTCAAGGGTGAAGTTTACGTTTTATCGAAGGAAGAAGGCGGTCGTCATACGCCATTCTTCGATGGTTACCGTCCTCAGTTTTACTTCCGTACGACGGACGTAACGGGCGCGGTAAAACTTCCGGAAGGCCGTGAGATGGTATTGCCGGGTGACCGTGTTACGGTCGATGTCGAACTGATCACTCCGATAGCGATGGAAGAGAAACTGAAGTTTGCAATTCGTGAAGGCGGTCGTACGGTCGGCGCTGGTGTCGTCACCCAGATCATCGAGTAATATTTCCGTAGGACAGACACACCTGGCTGTCCATCCGGAAAAAAGTTTCTGAAAAGAAGTAGCGTTGTTTTAACAACGCTCATGGGTCAGACTAACACGTCTGACAAAGTTTGGAGGTTGGGCGAGTCGCATCGAATCGTCGAGTGCGGATTCAACCAACATCAAAGGACAAAGAATGTCAGGTTCGATTCGCATCCGATTGAAAGCGTACGATCACAATTTGATCGATAAAAGTACTGAGAAAATTGTTAAGACCGTACGAGCGACCGGCGCTGATGTCGCCGGACCGATTTTACTGCCGACGAAACGCCGGGTAGTAACGGTGAACCGCTCGCCGCACTCCGATAAAAAGTCACGTGAGCAGTTCGAGACCCGCATTCACAAGCGAATGCTCGACATTCGTAATTCTTCAAATCGCACCGTCGACGCGTTAATGAAGCTTGAGCTTCCGGCTGGCGTCGATATTGAAATCAAGACCTGAGTTCGGTCGATTGGACCAACTGTCTGACAACAGTTGGAAGTTGAGCGGAAGCTTGACAAATCCATGTCAGACATTCGTGTCTGGCGCTCTACGGTAAACGGGACGAAAACGATATAACGTTCGACGTAACGAAAGTATTTGACAATGTCAGGGCTAATTGGAAAAAAATTGGGGATGGTGAACTTGTTCACGGACAAGGGCGATTCAATCGCCGGTACCGTGATTGAGGCAGGTCCCTGTACAGTTACTGCAGTCCGTACGAATGATCATAACGGATATGAGGCGGTTCAACTCGGTTTCGGCGATGTGAAAGAAAAACATATCAATAAGCCGAATCTTGGCCAATTCAAAAAAATTGGCGCTGCGCCGAAGCGCTTCCTTCGTGAATTTCGCGGTACAGCAGGTGATGTGAAAGTCGGTGAGATTCGAACGGTCGAATATTTCCGGGTTGGCGATGCGGTAAAGGTTACTGGAACATCGAAGGGTAAAGGCTTTGCTGGTTCGATCAAACGTAACAGATTCCATCGTCCAAATCAAACCCATGGTACCCACGAATCGTTCCGTGGTACCGGTTCGATCGGCGCACACTCCTATCCCGCTCGCGTGTTTCCCGGTAAAAAAATGGCCGGACATTTAGGCGACGTTCGAGTGACCACCGCGAATCTCAAAATTGCTGCAATCGATGTCGAGCGCAATCTATTAGTGATTGCCGGCGCGGTTCCTGGCGCAGCAGGCGGAATCGTCGAGTTGCGCAAGATGGGAGGCGGACAATGAAAGTGCCCGTTTTAAATCGCAACGGTGACGCGACCGGTCGCGAAATCGAGCTTCCAGAGGACGTATTTGGAATTGAGCCCAATGAACACGTACTTTGGCTTGCGGCAAAAGTGTATCAAAGCAATATGCGACAAGGTACCCACGCTCATAAGAATCGGAATGAAGTACGAGGCGGCGGTCGCAAGCCGTTTAAGCAGAAGGGCACAGGGCGCGCCCGTCAAGGTACTTCTCGGTCGCCGATAATGCGTGGTGGTGGAACGATCTTCGGACCGGAACCCCATTCGTACCGGTTAGCATTACCGCTCAAAGTACGACGTTTAGCGAAGAAGTCGGCTTTAAGCGCAAAAGCGAAAGATGCGCGGGTGATGGTCGTTGAAGACTTTACCCTGACCGCACCAAAGACGAAAGATATCGTTAACTTCTTGGACAAAGTGTTGCCGCCCAAAATCGAAAAAGGACAGCCCGTCAAAACGGCGCTTTTTCTAACCAACACAAACGATAGCGTGTTAGTGAAATCGGCGTTGAACGTTCCGCGGTTGCAAATTGAGCAAGCGATTGTCGCTTCGGCTTTTGATATCTTACGTAGCCGTTATATCATTTTACAGGAAAGCGCTGTTGCGCCGTTGGCGGAGGTGTTGAACCGTGTCTGAAATGCGTGTATTACGCCGTCCGTTAGTTACGGAAAAGATGAGCGCGTTAGCGGAAGAAACGTTGGTTGTTCGGCAGTATGCCTTTGAGGTCGAACCTGACGCCAATAAAATCCAGATTCGAAACGCTGTCGAAAAAAAGTTTGAAGTGAAGGTGACTTCCATCCGCACCATCACGATTCGCGGTAAAATGCGCCGCTACGGTCGATTCTTAGGGAAACGGCCGGATTGGAAAAAGGCGATCATTACGCTGGAAAAAGGACAAACCATCGGGTTGTTCGAGCACGCGTAGGATTTTCGATAATTACCGGAGCGCAGACGGCCTGTTTGCCTGTCCGGTGTAATTGAAGAATTCCAATTGATTCGCTGGATTCTTAGAAATTTTTGGATTGGAAACCGCCCGCAAAATCACTGCACAGTGATAGTTATGGGCGAGCTAAGGTAAAAAACAATGCCATTGAAGAAGTATAACCCGTATACGCCGACGCGGCGTTTTGCCGCCACGCTCGACTTTTCGGAAATTACCCGCGAGACGCCGGAGAAGAGCTTATTGCTCCCCCGTAAGCGTACCGGTGGCCGTAACAACATGGGACGAATTACCACTCGTCACCATGGCGGCGGACACAAACGGATGATTCGCGTGGTCGATTTCAAACGCGATAAATTCGGTATCCCGGCGAAAATTGCCCATATCGAATACGACCCGGGTCGCAGCGCCCGCATCGCACTCCTCCATTATGCTGACGGTGAAAAGCGTTACAGTATCGCAACTGTTGGTATGAAGCAGGGCGATGTCATTATGAGCGGTCCGACTGCGGAAATCCGCGCCGGGAACTCATTACCGCTGAGTATGATACCGGTAGGAACAGAAATTTGCTTGATCGAATTACGACCGGGTGCCGGCGCTCAGATTGCCCGAAGTGCTGGGTCGGTTGTTCGACTGATGGCGAAGGAAGGCAAATATGCCTCGCTTCGGATGCCATCTGGTGAGATTCGTAAGATTAGTTTGAATTGTACGGCGGTAATCGGACAAGTCGGAAACGTCGAGAACGAAAACCAGAACTACGGTAAAGCCGGCAAGAGCCGCTGGTTGGGCATTCGTCCCAGCGTACGTGGCGTCGTAATGAACCCGATTGACCATCCGATGGGCGGTGGCGAAGGAAGAAGCTCTGGCGGTCGGCACCCGTGTACGCCGTGGGGCAAACCGACGAAGGGTTACAAGACTCGTCATAACAAGTCGACTGAGAAGTGGATAGTACGTCATCGTTCGGCGAAGAAGTAAGAGAGGCGATTAGGAATGGCACGTTCGATTAAAAAGGGTCCGTATATCGATCCGCGCATCTCCGTAAAAATCGATGCGTTGAATAAGGATCGCAAAAAGGTTGTGGTGAAAACATGGGCACGACGCTCAATGATTTCGCCGGCCTTTATCGGACACACCTTAGCGGTGCATAACGGCAAAAAGTTCATTCCGGTATTCATTACCGAGAATATGGTCGGACACAAGCTGGGCGAATTCGCACCGACCCGCGTATTCAAAGGACACAGCGGTCACCGGAAAACGGAAAAAGCTGCGAAAGCCAAGTAAGGTTTTGTTAGGAACCAGCAATGGAAGCAAGATGTGTTGCCCGCTTTGTTCGAGTTACTCCGCAGAAAATGCGGATGGTAGCCGGACTGGTGCGCGGGAAAACGGTAAGCCAGGCGATTGACCTGCTGCACTTTGCAGGGAAACCGACCGCGTTGCCGATGGAAAAAGCGCTGCGCAGCGCATTAGCGAATCTGATGAACAAGGAAGAAGCGCGCGGCGTCGATGCCGATATCGTGCGCATCGCCGAGATCAATGTGCAGGACGGACCTTCGCTCAAACGATGGTTACCCCGTGCGCAAGGTCGTGCGACGCCGATCATCAAGCGCAGTTGTCATATCTTTGTCCGGGTTGAAGAAGATCCGAAAGCGCTTGCCAAACGGCAGGCCGAGGAAGCGGCGAAACGAGCCGCCCGGGTCAAACGCAGCAAGGCAAAGAAAGAAGATACCAAAGAGCAGTCCGGGCAGGAATAAAGGGAGTATCGCGTGGGTCAGAAAACGCATCCGGTTGGACTTCGATTAGGAATAAATCGGACTTGGAGTTCCAATTGGTTCGATGAAAACGATTTCGCCGGGAAATTTGATGAAGACGGTAAAATCCGGAAGTATCTCAAGAGCCGTTTGCAGAACGCAAGCATCTCGCGAATCGAAATCGAACGGCAAGGCCGGCAATCGGTAAAAGTGATTGTTCATTCCGCCCGTCCCGGTGTGGTGATTGGTCGTAAGGGTCAGCAAGTTGATCAAATTAAAGAAGAACTTGCTAAACTTACCGGAAAGAATGTCGCACTCGATATCGTCGAAGTACGCCGTCCCGAAATCGAAGCGCAGTTGGTGGCTGATAGCATTGCCAATCAGTTAACCGGAAAAGTAAGTTTCCGGCGGGCGATGAAGAAAGCAATCCAAAGCGCTCGCCGCCTTGGCGCTGAAGGGATTAAAGTCACCTGTTCCGGACGATTGGGTGGCGCGGAAATGGCAAGAACCGAATCGTACAAAGAAGGCAGAATCCCACTGCATACTTTACGTGCCATTATCGATTTTGCCCGCTCAACCTCGGTTACCGCGTATGGTACTATCGGCGTTAAAGTGTGGATTTGCAAGGGCGAAGTATTTGGTAAGTGGTCTTCCACCCAAGTGCAACAATAAGATTACAGGGGCTGTTGCAAGCCGAAGGCGAAGCAAACCCAGTACGGATAGAATAAATGTTAGCACCGAAGCGAATAAAGTATCGTAAACAGCAGCGCGGCAGAATGAATGGTCTTGCCTATCGTGGCGGCGCGGTCTCGTTTGGCGAATTTGGACTGAAGGCGATGGAGCCCGGCTGGATCACAGCTCGACAAATCGAAGCGGCTCGTATCGCAATTTCCCGTCACGTAAAACGTGGTGGCAAAATTTGGATCCGGTTGTTCCCGGATAAGCCGGTAACCGCAAAACCAGCCGAAACCCGAATGGGTAAAGGAAAAGGTGCGCCCGAGTACTGGGTTGCTGTTGTGAAGCCGGGAAGAGTAATGTTTGAAATCGAGGGGGTAACCCCTGACTTGGCGAAAGCTGCGCTTTCCCTCGCAGCCCAAAAGCTGCCGATTAATTGCAAAGTAGTGGCGCGGGAGGAGTTCTAATGAAGTTTCGAGAATTGGCTGAATTGCCGCTCAAGGACCTTCAGTTAAAACTGACCGAAATGAGGAACGATATGGCAGAGTTGCGATTTAATAAAGCTACCCAGCCATTGGACAACCCACTTCGGCTCCGTGTCTTACGGCGGAATGTCGCACAAGCAGAAACCTTGGTGAAAGAGTACTTGAACGGTACTCGAAAAGCGCCGGGCGCGCAGTAGTTTTTTGCTATTGCCGGAGGTTAGGCAATCTTGCCTGACAGCAAATTTGTAGGGGTGTAAAGCATCTTACGCCCAATCAGTCGGAGAACAAAAGCGCAACTTGAGTTCGACGATGGTAGTGAATGAAAATTGACCTTTACAAAGGTAATGGAAGCATGGAACAAGTTCGTGGTCACCGCAAAGTCCGGATCGGGCGAGTGGTATCCAGTAAAATGGCGAAGACGGTTACCGTCGCGGTGGAGCGCCGGGTTCCGCACGCATTGTACGGAAAATATGTTCGCTTCACCTCGAAGCTATACGCACACGACGAGTTAAACGTTGCTGGCGTTGGCGACTTGGTGAAAGTGATGGAGACCCGTCCGCTCTCGAAAATGAAGCGCTGGCGGCTTCTCGAGATTATCGAAAAAGCGAAGTAAAACGGTAGGTTTAAACCAATGATTCGCGAACAGACAAAATTAACGGTGGCGGATAATACCGGGGCGAAAGTCGTCGCATGTTTCCGCTTATATGGCGGCTCTTGGCGCCGTTCCGCAAGCATCGGGGATATCATCATGGTTAGTGTGAAGAGCGCCATCCCCGGCGGACAGGTCAAAAAAGGCCAAAAAACCAAGGCAGTCGTGGTGCGTACCAGCAAAGAAATTCGCCGCAAGGACGGAACCTATATCCGGTTCGACGACAATGCGTGCGTACTGTTGGACGACAAACTGGAACCCCGCGGTACCCGTATCTTTGGACCGGTTGCCCGTGAACTCCGCGACAAAAATCAAATGAAAATTATCTCGTTGGCGCCGGAAGTACTCTAAACGCAACGAGCGGAGAAGGAACGATGCACGTCCGAAAAAACGACACCGTAGTAATCATAACCGGTAACGATTCCGGCAAGCGAGGTCGCGTGTTGAAAGTCTACCCGAAAAAGCAACTGATCGTTGTTGAAGGGGTGCGCTTCATCAAACGTCACACCAAGCCAAGCCAAAAGTTACCAAAGGGTGGAAGTATCGAACGCGAAGCGGCGATTAACGCCGGCAACGTGATGGTCGTTGAGCGGCAGACCAATAAACCGACCCGCGTCGGTCACAAACGAATCGAAGAAAACGGAAAACGTCGTTCGGTTCGCGTCGGTAAGAAATCCGGAAACTCGTTTTAAGTAATCTTTGGAATCTGAAATAACCGCTTCGTCATTCTGGTAAACCGTATTACGGGTAGCAGTGGACTTCAGTTCACGTGTACACATGGGACGAGGGGATAAGGAAACGAATCGTGGCGAAAGACGATAAAAGCAAGGCAAAGGGCAGCAAAGCGCCGGCAAAAGGCGCTAAAGGCGGCTCGGCAAAACCATCGGCAAAGCCGGTAAGCAAGCAAGCACCTGCTGCTGCGAAAAAAGGCGGCGGCAAGGCTTCCACCGTAGCAACCGCTCCCGCGACGGGTGGACATAAAGCTGTTGATACCGGATATCGTCCCCGCTTGCAGGAAACATACAAAGAAAAAGTAATTCCTGCCTTAATGGAAAAGTTAAAGCTGACTAATCCGATGCAAGTGCCGAAACTGGTGAAAATTGTGATAAACGTCGGTGTCGGTAAGGGTCACGAAGAAGCGAAATTGTTAGAAAGCGTCGTTGGCGAAGTTTCTTCGATTACCGGTATGAAACCGATTGTAACGAAAGCGAAGAAATCGATTTCAAACTTTAAGTTGCGCGAAGGTATGCCGATTGGCGTGAAAACGACACTACGTCGAACTGTGATGTGGGAATTTTTGGATCGCTTCTTTAACCTGGCAGTTCCCCGTATTCGTGACTTCCGTGGGGTGAGCGATAAATCGTTCGATGGACGCGGAAATTACACCCTGGGCATAAAAGAGCAGATAATCTTCCCGGAAATCAATTACGATTCAGTGGAGAAACTGCACGGGATGGATATTACATTCGTTACGACTGCATTGAACGACGAACATGCACGTGAACTGTTACGGGAACTCGGAATGCCGTTCCGTAAGAAGGCGGAAGCCGTAGTGAAGTAACCTTGGAGGTTGGGCAATCCAACCAGATATCGGTAGTTCAGATAATCTTGTCTGAGAGGTATCGATAGTCTGTGTAGTCCTGCCCAACGATCATTGCAAAACGCAATGAAAATACATTCTCAGAACGGGCAGACAACGCCCAGCAAATCGGTAGCGACAGGCTAAGATACCTGTATCAATCGAAGCGAATTACATTCGCTGATTAAAAGGAAAGAGCATTTATGGCTCGCTTGGCGATGAGAGTAAAGCAGGCGCGGATCGTCCGAAAGGTTACAGAAGCGCATGTTAAAGCGAAGGACAAGAAGGAATTAGGAGAGCTCATTCAGAAGCTTCCCGTTCTGCTTCGTCCGACGAAGATTCGTAATCGGTGCCGCCGATGCGGTAGGGCACGTGCTTATCTCCGGCATTACGGCGTTTGCCGTCTCTGCTTCCGTGATCTCGCGTTGCAGGGAGAAATTCCGGGTGTAGTCAAGGCAAGCTGGTAAAGGAGCACAAACTGTGGTAACCGATCCGATTGCGGATTTTCTCACGGCGGTTCGTAATGCTCAAGCTGCGAAACACCGCACTGTAGATGTCCCCTCTTCTAAAATGAAAGAGGCGATCAGCCAAATCTTGGTCGATCAAAATTTTATTCGTTCCTTCAAGCGGTTTGAGGACGGCAAACAAGGAATCTTGCGGGTATACCTCAAGTATGACGAAGAAGGCGCACCAGCAATTGCCGGGATCAGGCGGGCTTCAACCCCTGGTCGTCGCCGGTATGTTGGAAAAACCGAGATTCCCCGGGTGATGAATCAATTGGGAATTTCGATTTTAACCACGCCAAAGGGAGTAATCACCGGAGGTCGGGCACGCCAGTTAGGCGTCGGTGGTGAAATACTCTGTTACGTCTGGTAGATGTACCGTAGCTCAGACTACTGCG
The DNA here is from genome assembly GCA_030247525.1 of bacterium. Taxonomy (NCBI): domain Bacteria; species bacterium. The sequence continues at coordinate 8,566 of JAOTSC010000081.1, forward strand.
TCTGAGACAACTGTGAAAGTTGGGCAGGTTTGTCCGACATCTTGAGTATAGGTAAAACAATGTCGCGTATTGGAAAGAAACCGATTCCGTTGCCGAAGGGTGTCGATGTGAAAATCACCGAGACCATGGTGACTGTGAAGGGACCGCTCGGAACATTGCAGCGCAAGTTGCCGGAAAAGGTGGCGGTTAACATTGAGAACGGGGAAATCAATATTACCCGTGATGGCGAGAGCAAAACCGCAAAGTCGATGCATGGCTTGACACGGACTTTGATTTCGAACATGGTTACCGGTGTTTCCACAGGGTTCGTACGAAATTTGGAAATCGTCGGTGTTGGGTATAAAGCGGAGAAGAAAGGGCCCGATCTGGTATTGAGCCTGGGCTATTCGCACCCAATCGAGTTTGTTGCGCCGGAAGGTATTACAATTGAAGCCCCAAAGCCGACCCAAATCGTCGTCAAAGGTTACGATAAAGAATTACTCGGAGTTGTCGCGGCGATGATTCGCGGTTTCCGAAAACCGGAACCCTACAAGGGCAAAGGCATTAAATACGAGAACGAAGTCATTCTTCGCAAGGCCGGTAAGACCGGTAAGGGTAAGTAAAGTATCTCGCAGTGCGGGATGGCGGTCGATAATGCTTTGTCGAATCATCCTGCTGAGGAGCGAAAACAAGTATGATTGAAGCGTATAAGAAAGTCCGAGTCAATGCCCGTCTGCGGCGTAAGCGCCACATTCGTGCCAATGTGAACGGTACTCCGGATCGTCCCCGGTTAGTGATTTTTCGCAGTTTGCAATTCACCTATGCCCAGATCGTCGACGATGTCGCTCATCTGACATTAACCGGTGCATCCACCAAGAATCCCGAAATTACCGCCAAAGGCGCAATGACGAAGACCGCTCAAGGCAAGGAATTGGGTATATTAATTGCTGCGAAAGCAAAAGAGCTGGGCATCACAAAAGTCGTATTCGACCGGAATGGTTACCCCTATCATGGCAGAGTCGCTGCGGTAGCGGAAGGTGCACGAGAAGGAGGGCTTTCGTTTTGAGCGAGTTTACTGCGGAGCCTGGAATGGAAAAAATGGAAACCCCAGCAGTCGAACCTACTGCCGAAACCCGTTACGGGGAAGGTCGTCGCGAACCACGAAATGAGCGCGGTGACCGGGGTGAGCGGGGTGGACGTCGTGATCGCGGCCGTGGTGATGATCACGATCCGTCGTTGATCGAAAAAGTTGTCCACGTCAATCGCGTTGCCAAAGTTGTCAAGGGTGGTCGTAACTTCTCTTTCAATGCTTTAGTTGTTGTCGGCGATGGCAAGGGAAAAGTCGGATTCGGACTCGGAAAAGCGAATGAAGTCGCTGATGCAATTTCCAAGGGAACCGAACTTGCCAAGCGGGCGATGAAACGTTACCCGATGGTTGGCGTTACGCTTCCTCACGAGATTATTGGACGCTACGGTGCCGGAAAAGTGAAGTTAAAGCCGGCGTCCCCTGGTACCGGTGTTATCGCGGGAGGTGCGGTTCGTGCGATAATGGAATGTTTCGGAATCCGCGACGTATTGACCAAGGTACTTGGCTCGACCAATCCACACAATGTGGTAAAAGCGGTGTTTGCCGGTTTGGAAGGCGCAATCGACGTTGCAAGCGTGGTTCGTCGCCGTGGAATAACGGTGCGGCAGGTCTTTGCTGCCGGAGCGGTACGGGAGGATTCGTAACCGATGGCACGTTTGAAGATAACCTATGCGAAAAGCACGATTGATTGCAACTGGCGAATGAAGCGTACCGTCGAAGCGCTCGGTTTGCGAAAACTCAATCACGCAGTAATTCACGGCGATACTCCGGCGATCCGGGGAATGATTGCGAAAGTGCCTCACTTGCTAAAAGTTGAGGAACTACCGGACGAAGCGAAGTAAGGAAGCTACTGTGGGAACGACTTTAGGAACATTAAAACCAAATGCCGGAGCGGTAAAGAAGCCGAAGCGAATCGCTCGTGGATACGGCAGCGGTCACGGTAGAACGGCTACGCGCGGTATCAAGGGCTACGGCTCACGAAGCGGTTCAGGCACAAAACCCGGATTTGAAGGCGGTCAGATGCCGATCTTCCGACGGTTGCCAAAACGCGGCTTTAAAAATCCATTTCGGGTTGAATATCAAGTTGTCAACATTGGTCAACTCGAGCGCTTTGATACTGAAGTAACAGTTGAAATGCTCGAAAAAGCCGGTTTAACTTCCCATTCAGCGGGTCCGGTTAAATTGCTTGGAAACGGCGATCTATCGAAACCGTTGAAGGTTAGCGTTGACGCTGCGTCGGCATCCGCAATCGAAAAAGTGAAAGCGGCCGGCGGCGAAGTTACCGTACCAGTCGTCGTCGAACGACCGGCGAAAATGAAATTCACCAAGAATAGTGTGACGAAGTAAAGCCCGAGCGAACCGATGCTACAGACTCTTCGTAATATCTTCAACATCCCGGAACTGAAACGACGTATTCTGTTCACGTTGGGGATATTTTTTGTCTACCGGCTAGGCGCACACGTGCCGGTGCCGATGATTGATCGCGTCGCATTAGCGGCGGCGTTTGAACAGCAAAAAGGGACGCTGTTTGGACTGTACGATATGTTTGCCGGTGGTAACTTCGGCAAGGCGACAATCTTCGCATTGGGTATTATGCCCTACATCTCGGCGTCCATCATTCTCCAACTCCTCGGTACGGTCATCCCGACCTTACAGAAACTGCAGCAGGAGGGGGAAGAGGGGCGAAAGAAGATTACCCAGTGGACCCGTTACCTGACTGTCGGTATCGCTATGATGCAGTCACTCGGCGTGGCGGCATATTTGGCTTCATTAGAGGCAGGTGGAAGACAGGTTGTACCGGGTGGTGCAACGATCGGTTTCTATCTCCTTACGATGTTAACGATGACGACCGGTACGGTATTTATCATGTGGCTTGGTGAGCGAATTACCGAGCGCGGGATTGGAAACGGTATTTCACTCCTAATCTTTATCGGAATTGTCGACCGGATACCATGGGCATTCCTCGACGAATTCCAAATGGTTACAAAGGGAATCCACGGTCCGATTATGGCTGCTTTCCTTTTGGTGATGATGTTCTTTGCGATTGTTGCGGTGGTCTATCTTACGCAAGGCGTGCGGAAGATACCGGTACAATATGCCAAACGCATGGTTGGTCGGAAGATGATGGGCGGTCAATCGACCCATATCCCGTTGCGGGTCAATACTGCCGGTGTTATGCCAATCATTTTCGCACAGACAATTATGTTCGTACCTTCTACGCTCGCGACATTCCTTCCCGATGATATGGAATTGCGAAATTGGCTACATGCCGCGTTCACGTACGACAACTTTATTTACATGACGGTCTATGCAATCCTAATCGTTTTCTTCACTTACTTCTATACTGCCGTCGCGTTCAATCCGACCGACGTCGCAAACAACTTGAAGAAGTATGGCGGATTAATCCCCGCTGTGAAGCCCGGAAAGAAGACTTCCGATTATTTGGATAACATTCTTTCGCGTATTACGTTGCCGGGCGCGATTGCATTAGCGTTGGTAGCGATTGTGCCAACCATTATTTCCAAGTATGCCCAGACCAGTTACAACTTCGCGGCATTCTTTGGCGGTACTGGGTTATTGATTCTGGTGGGTGTTGCACTCGATACGCTACAGCAAATTGAATCGCATCTTTTAATGCGACATTACGACGGTCTGATGAAATCCGGCCGCATACGCGGAAGAGCAAACGTCCGACGGATGTAACTATGAATGTGATCATATTAGGCGCTCCCGGTGTGGGAAAAGGTACGCAAGCGCAGCTATTAGTTGATCGGGAGAAGTTTGTTCAACTTAGTACCGGAGATATCCTCCGGAGCGAGCAAGCAAACGGAACCGAACTGGGTTTAGCGGCAAAGCTGTACATGGAACGCGGCGAGTTAGTGCCAGATACGGTCATCTTGAACATGGTAGCATTGCGAATGGAGACCGGGAAGTCCTATTTGTTCGACGGATTCCCCCGAACAATTGCACAAGCGGAAGGATTTGAAACGATTCTTTCCGGACGCGGAATGAAAATCGACCGTGTCATCTCGTTGGAAGTCCCGTTCGATGAAATCGTGAAACGATTAAGCTCTCGACGGGTCGCCTTGAAATCAGGACGGGTCTATAACCTGATGTCGAATCCTCCGAAAGTTGAGGGTATCTGCGATGTTTCCGGCGAACCGTTAATCCATCGCGCCGACGATCAGCCCGAAGCGATTCAAGTACGATTACAAGAGTATGAGAAAAAGACCGCGCCGCTGAAGCAGTATTATGAAAGAAAAATTGGTGTCTCAATCGTTGACGCCAACGGCGAAGTTGAAGCGGTGTACCGGCGTGTGAAGGCAACACTGGCGTGATAAAATTAAAAACCCCGAAAGAGATCGAGAAAATCCGGAGAGCCGGTAATTTAGTAGCAAGATGTCTCGAACTCGCGGGTAAAATGGTAGAACCGGGTCTACCGACAATTGAAATCGACCGTGCAATCGAAGCGTTAATCCGTTCAAGTGGCGGAAAACCGGTCTTCAAAGGGTATGGACCACGAGATAATCCATTTCCTTCTTCGACCTGTATTTCGATTGACGAAGAAGTAGTACACGGAATCCCTTCAGCCCGTAAACTCGAAACCGGAATGATAGTTGGTGTTGATGTCGGGGTTGAATTGGATGGTTACATCGGCGATGCGGCGCGAACCTTTGCCGTCGGTGAAATCAGCGATTTGAAAAAACGGTTGATGCAGGCTACGGAAGAATCGTTGGCAATCGCAATCGACCAGATCGTTCCCGACGTTTCGCACTTATCCGATATCGGATATACCGTGCAGACCCATGTCGAAGCCCGTGGTTTTAGTGTGGTACGCGACCTGTGTGGACATGGTGTCGGTCAAAAGATGCATGAAGATCCGCAAGTCCCGAACTATGGACAAAAGGGACGCGGCGTCATTTTAAGACCGGGTATTGTGATTGCGATCGAACCGATGATTAATGCGGGTACCTACGCAGTGAAAGTCCTGAAAGATGGATGGACAGTCGTCACTGCCGATGGTAAACCGTCAGCGCATTTTGAACATACCGTCGCGATTACCGAACAGGGTCCGCAGCGGTTAACGATTTTAGAGTGACAGGAGACGAATGGGTAGCGACACTTCCATCAAACTGGACGGCGTAGTCGTAGAATCGTTGCCCAATGCGACGTTCCGGGTTGAATTGGAAAAGGGGCACATCGTACTCGCCCATATCTCGGGAAAGATGAGAATGAATTTCATCAAGATTCTGCCCGGTGATAAGGTGACAGTCGAGATTAGTCCCTACGATTTGAAACGTGGACGGATCGTCTACCGCTATAAATAGTCTGTCGGACAGACGTTGTTGTTTGTCCATTCGTAAGCCGGGCTGTTTAGTCCGACATTAGCTAAGGAAAATGAGGATACGATGAAAGTCCGCCCCTCGGTAAAAAAAATCTGCGACGCTTGTAAAATTGTGAAGCGAAATGGCGTTGTTCGAGTTATCTGCTCGAAGAAGCCAAAGCATAAGCAACGTCAAGGGTAATCGAAATTCGTTCGTTGAGGTTGGGCATATTAGCCCGATGAAGTTCTGGAGGTTAGGCAATTCGTTTCGAATCACGGAACGTAATCCTGCCTGACAATCTGCAAGGGTTGAGTTAACATCACCCGAATTTGAGGAGTAAAAGTGGCACGTATCGCAGGCGTCGATCTACCTCGCAATAAGCGTATTGAGATCGCGTTACGTTACATCTATGGAATCGGTCCCGCGATCGCAGCGAAGATTTGTACGGATACCGGTGTTAATCCCGGAAAAAAAGCCGGCGATCTGAACGACGACGAGCAGAACAAAATCCGTAATGCGATTACCGCAGAGTACAAGGTCGAAGGTGCGCTTCGTTCCGAAGTGCAGATGAATATCAAACGCTTGATGGACATCGCCTGTTACCGTGGATTGCGTCATCGTAGAGGTTTGCCAGTGCGCGGACAGAATACGAAAAACAATTCCCGTACCCGGAAAGGTCGTAAGAAGACCATCGCCGGTAAGGTTACTGCACCTCGGAAGTAATATTCCTTAGAGGTTGGCAACCTAAACTAATGCCTCTGTACGGCAGACAAAACAGTTTGTCGACATATCGAATCGAAAGTTGGATGCTCAAATCCGACAATTTTGGCGGAATCGCCTGCATATAAGGGAGCGAGTTCGTGGCAACTCCGAAGAAGAAGAAGACTAAGAAACGCGAAAAAGTGGAAGCGAGCGGCGCAGCATTTATCCAAGCGTCGTTCAACAACACCTTAATCACCATCACTGACGCCTATGGCAATACAATTTCGTGGTCGTCAGCAGGAAAAATGGGATTCCGCGGCAGTCGGAAGAATACGCCGTTTGCGGCGCAACAGGCTGCACAACAAGCTGCAAAGACCGCGATCGATCTCGGTTTACGGAAGATTGCGATTCAAGTCAAGGGACCTGGCGGCGGAAGGGAATCGGCAGTGCGCGCCTTGTCCGCGGCAGGATTGCAAGTCCAGTCGATTAAAGATGTCACCCCGTTGCCGCACAACGGTTGCCGTCCCAAGAAACGACGTCGCGTCTAACTTGTTTTTGAGAGGTTGGGCAATATTGCCTGACCGCAAAGGGCAAATTTCGCCCGCTGTTTGGAGAGCGGTGAACCCGCGAACCTTGGTTTTAGGAGTTGAATCGAATGGCAAGATATACCGGTCCGGTTTGCCGAATCTGCCGCCGCGAAGGCGAAAAATTATATCTCAAGGGCGAACGCTGCTTGACTCCCAAGTGCGCGTTTGAGCGTAAAGGCTTCATCCCCGGACAACATGGCAGAAACCGGCGCGGCAAGGTTTCCGAATACGGCATGCAGTTACGAGAAAAGCAGAAGATTCGCCGTATGTA
>JAOTSC010000082.1 GCA_030247525.1 bacterium
TAGCCCTTGCCGAATGTCCTTCCATCCCGAATGATCCTCCTGAACAGCCACTCGCGGTTCTTGCACGCGAATCAAAAAGATAAAAAGGAATGATCCAAAATAGAAGAGGGATGTCGCAGTGAAAAGCTGCACCTTGCCGAAATACTCCAGCAGGAGAGCCGCGACCGCCGGACCCAGCAACAAAGAAAACTGCCATGAGGTTTGAATCAAGGTGTTGGCCCGCAGCAGTTGCTCTTTCGGAACCAATAACGGCAATAACGAGTCGCGGGCAGGATAAAAGAACACCGAAGCTGCTACCAAAGCAAAGGCATTAACTGCGAGAAACCATGCATTCAAATGAAACAACAAAGCAGCAAGCGGAATCAGCAGGACGATGCCGGTACGCAGAATATCAGCAGTAATCATAATGCGACGGCGGTTGAAGCGGTCGGCAGCTACACCAGCAAACAACGAAAACACCAACGACGGCAGATACACCGACATCGCCACAAAACCGGTAATTGTTTCCGAGCCGGATAATTCGAGGACGAGCCAAAGTAATCCGATTTGATAAATCGAGTCACCACTCTGGCTAATCACTTGACCTAACCAGAGGAAAGTAAGGTTACGGTTTTGGAATAATTTTCGGAACACTGCTCTTCATCGTAGATTCTTTCTATCGTAAAGTACGAAGGAATGCGAAAAACGAAAACCACTACGATGTCAGAAGTAATCACGAAAAGCATGTATCTCGCGGCTTTGCAATGCCCTAAATACTACTGGTATCGATTCCATCACCCGGAGTGGATTCCCGATCCGGGTGCGCGGCTGCAAGCGGCACTCGAAAACGGTAAGCGGTTAGGATTACTGGCGAGAACGCTGTTTCCCGACGGGATCGATCTGAGTGATGTGCTCGAAATGGAAACCGCCGTCGAGCAAACCGTAAAAGCGTTAGCATCCCGAAAACCGATATTTGAAGCAGCTGTCCGCTGGAACGATTGCGCTGTCCGTTGTGATATTTTACAGCCGGTACATCTCGACGAATGGGAAATCATCGAAGTAAAAAGCTCTACCAGTGTCAAGAAAACCCATCTGCATGATTTAGCGTTTCAACGGTTCGTTTGTGAGAATGCCAAACTTAAAATCCGGAATTGCCATGTCTTGCATTTGAATGGCGAGTATGAGCGGATCGGCGAACTCGATGTCCCCGCGCTATTCGTCCAAAGCGATGTCACCAGAGATGTATTTGATATGATGGCTCGGATCGAACCGAATCTCCAATGGATGCGCACGATTCCCGAAAGCAAAGAAGAACCGAAGATTGCCATTGGTAACCATTGCGGTATCCCGCGACCATGTCCGTTGCAAGAGCATTGCTGGAGTTTTTTGCCCAAGGATAATGTCTTTACGCTAACCCGGATTCGTTCCGAAAAAGCCCACCAGTGGGTGAAAGAAGGCATTACCTCACTTTACGATCTCCCTGAGAAAGTGAAGTTGGGGAAAACCCAGCGAATACAATTCGAGTCATTGCTAAACAGCGAGCCCCATATCGAAATCGAAGAGTTGTCCAAGTTCCTGCAAAAACTCAAGTATCCGATTCACTATCTCGATTTTGAAACATTCGGACCGCCGATTCCGGAATTTGAAGGAACCAAGCCACACCAATCGATTCCGTTCCAATTTTCGTTGCATCACCAACCCGCATTCGGCGCTCCGCTTGCACACGTTTCCTACTTAGCGGAAGGTGGAAGCGATCCACGTCCCGAAATCCTGCAACGATTAAAATCCGAATTGGGAACAACCGGTTCGATTGTCGCCTACAATGCAAAATTTGAAATGAATGTATTACATGAAACAGCGAAGCAATTTTCCGAGTACCGAGATTGGGTGGAAACGTTGAAACCACGATTCGTCGATTTGTTAAAACCCTTCCAATCCTACCATTACTACCATCCCCAACAACGGGGCAGCGCTTCGCTCAAGGCAGTACTGCCAGCAATGACCGGACGCAGTTATCAAGAGTTGCCGATTGGCAATGGCGAACTCGCAAGCATCGAGTATTATCGCACCCACTTTTCTCCGGTTTCCCCCGAAGAACGGTTGCGAATCCGCAAAGAGCTGGTGGAGTATTGTGGTCTCGATACGGAAGCGATGGTTTTGCTGGTCGATGCAATCGAAAACTTATGCGAAACGAAGGATTGCAAGGCGCACTGACCGTACGCCCCTGAAGTCCAATTACTGCGATTTGCTTCGCTCTCCTTGTAGGTAGTTGACGATTAACTTTTGTTCGTCAGGTGTGAGTTTGATTTTGCTGCCATAGTGTTCGACTAACTTAGGCCACTGTTCAACCGGCCGTGAAGCCGGATTCGGCAAGGTGTGACAGTTTTGGCAACTTGACCGAAACAACCGCTCGCCAGGGGTCTTTGGATGACTCGATACGCCAAATTGCGATTTTGTACAACCGATGGAAACCACTGCACTCAAGACACAAATCAACCAGATAACCCATTTCATAGACCGACTCCAAGCAGCATCCGTACCTTTAACGGATCGTCTTCCTCAGTGACTCCCCATGCGGCGCCCATCGTTAACCACCATTCGCCCGATGAAAAGGAAAACGTAGGCCCGAAATAACTCTCGGTAACGGTTTCGTCTTCCTCAAATTCTAATCGGGAGGTCGATTCAATCCCCGCGGTAATCGCCGGAGAAAACTCCCAACCGAGCGCGGCATCCAAACCGGTTTCGTGGACGGCATCCGGACCGGCTTTCAATTCATACACGGGATTCAAAGCATAAAGCAACTTTGCCGATTGTTTTGCAAGCAGTAGTTTAAACTCGTATTTGTTCGGACTTTTCAAACTCGTAGGACGCTGGTATTCAAAGTAAAGTACCGGGTCGAATGGAATAGCACCCGGTTCCGAAAGCCGCCAACGCAGACGATATTGATTCGCCAACCATTTGAGGGATTGTCCCTGCGACTGCGAGAATATCGTATACACTGCAAAATCAAGCCGGTTTGAAATACCATGCTCGATTTCCCCTCGCAATTCCCAATCGCTTTGGGCGTCGCTCTTAAGTTTGACGGTTTGGTAGAATTCCAATTCGGTCATCCCGCGGGGAACCAATCGTGTTTGATAAGTCCAAACAAAGTTACGACGATCAGCAAAAACTGTCGTTGCAAGTAAGCCGATGAAAACCGATAAAGTTATTTTCCGAAACATGAATACTCCTGATGATAGGATGTGTGGAGAACGAAACTGCAGATTCGATGAGGCGTAATGCATAGCACGAATTGCATATCAGTATGATACTGCGACGCAATATCATTAACAAATTTAAATGAACTCTAACAATTCCAATATTTTGTATTACGGTTTTGTTTTACATTTCTATGCGATGTTTTGTTTTTTAGATAATACAAAAATCGCCAAAGAGATAACGCTTCGGCAGATTTGATGGGGAGATGGATGGTAAAGGTCGATCCCCGACCGATTTTGCTATTCACCGTTACGAAACCATTTTGAGCATGAGTTATTTGTTTTACGACTGCTGATCCGAGACCAGTGCCGCCAAGATTCCGGCTTCGAGCGGAATCGCGAATCCGCAAAGAGCTGGTGGAGTATTGTGGTCTCGATACGGAAGCGATGGTTTTGCTGGTAAGTGCGATTCAGGAGCTGTGTAAGTACCCGGCTTAGTAACTCAGTAAGTAACCGACTGGTAATATTTCATCCAATGCAAGAGATTTCAAGCAGTTTTCGATTTTTTGCATAATGTGAATTATTACGCTAACTTATGCGTAGTCACCGAAGTTCACAATTCTCAAATTCCCGGAAAAACTTCTCACCAACGGAAATCGACACGCCGCAGTAGGATTCAGGTATGACGACCACGAAACAACGCATCCTTGCACTGGAAGAACATCGCTCAAGAATTCAGGAGATGGGGGGCAAGACCCGCATCGCAAAGCAGCATAGTGCCGCCAAGTTAACAGCTCGCGAGCGGGTTGCATTGCTGTTTGACGAGGGCACTTTTCAGGAGTTTGGACTATTTGCGACCGCAGCCTCCGATCCCAATGGGGAAGCGTATCCGAGCGATGGCGTCGTCACCGGTTGCGGTGCAATCGATGGACGATTGGTTTTTGTCGCGGCTCAGGATTTTACAGTCGGCGGCGGTGCGGTCGGAAAAATGCATGCCGAGAAAATCACTACCGCCATGCAGGAAGCAATGAAATGCGGCGCTCCATTTATTCAAATCAACGATTCCGGTGGCGCTCGTATTCAAGAAGGAGTGGACTCGCTGCATGGGTACGGTGAAATTTTCTATCACAATACGCTGCTTTCTGGCGTCGTTCCACAGATTTCCATTGTCGCTGGTCCGTGTGCAGGTGGAGCCGCTTATTCTCCGGCGTTAACCGATTTTATAATCATGGTGAGAAATACTGCAAAGATGTTTATTACCGGTCCCGATGTTGTTAAAGCGGTTACTGGTCAATGCATTTCCTCAGAAGAGTTAGGCGGCGCTGAAGTCGCATCGAGCATTTCCGGTATCGCACACTTTGTCGCTGAAGATGATCAGGATGCCATCGCGATTTCTCACAAGTTGTTAGGTTTCCTTCCACAAAACAATACAGTAGATCCACTTCGGTTATCAGCGCCGGGGATGTTGGAGTTCGTCGCCGATCCTGCACTGGATGCATTAATTCCAGATGATCCCCGCGAACCTTACGATGTCCGCGAAGCGATTCTCCGGATCGTCGATCAAGCCGACTTTCTCGAAGTACAAGCGACATTTGCTCCCAACATTATCGTCGGATTCGCCCGGTTAGGCGGCCGTTCGATTGGTGTAATTGCCAATCAGCCGATGATAAAGGCTGGCGCACTGGACATCGATGCTTCGGACAAAGCCTCACGTTTCATTCGTTTCTGCAATTCGATGAATATCCCGTTAGTTACGCTTGTCGACGTTCCCGGCTTCTTGCCCGGCATTGAACAAGAACACGGCGGCATCATTCGTCATGGCGCGAAAATGTTGTTCGCCTATTCAGCGGCGACGGTTCCAAAAATCACACTGATTCTTCGCAAAGCTTACGGTGGCGCTTTCCTTGCGATGTGCGGTAAAGCGATGGGCGCTGATCGGGTGTTTGCTTGGCCGACCGCAGAAATTGCCGTCATGGGCGCTGATGGTGCAGTGAACATTCTGTATAAAAAAGAGTTGGATCAAGCGAGCGATCCGAAAGCATTGCGTAAGGAAAAGGTCGAGGAATACCGATTGCAACACGCCTCGCCGTTTGTCGCCGCCGGGCATGGACAAGTCGATAACATCATCCTTCCGCGCGACACCCGCGAGTATCTCCTTTTTGCATTAGAAACTTTCTCGACGAAGCGCGAATTACGTCCGGCGAAAAAACATGGATGTATTCCATTATGAGGCAGCCATGTCTGACAATATGAGTCTTGGCGTTTTGTCAATGTTTGTTGGTATGAGCACAGTGATGTTTGTGCTCGGCATGTTGGCGTTACTCACTAAGGCGTATGGCATCATTGACCGTTATTTCGAGAAACCTGACGTCCCGGAAGAGAAACCATCGCTGGAGGGGGAAATCGATCCGCTAATCATTGCAGCGATGATGGGTGCGATTTCGACTTTCAGTACTAAAAAGTTTCGCATTACCCGTATCCAGTATCTTGATACCTCGGCGCAAAGCACTGCATGGCAAGACATTTCTCGAACACAACAACTAATGGGAAGAACTCCCATAAAACGAGGTGGTAACCGATGAAAAAGTACCAGATTCACGTAAATGGCGTTCCCTATGAAGTGGACGTCGAACTGATCGAAGACGACGAAGAAGAACAGCATGCGCCCGGCGCATACATCCCGACGATGTTGCCGCGTAGCGACGCGCCGCGTACAACACCAATGCCGAGAGTCGTCACTCCCACCGTTCGACCAGTCACGAAAGGCAGCACAGCTGACTCTTCACAAGTCACATCGCCACTCACCGGTACAGTTGCGAAAGTTGCTGTGAAAGAGGGTCAAAACGTGAAGTGGCATGAAGTCTTGCTGGAAATCGATGCGATGAAGATGATTACCAAAATCTACGCGCAAGACGATGGTAAGGTGTTGAAGGTACATGTAAAAGAGGGCGATGCCGTTCAGATGGGACAGCAGCTGCTAACCATGGCAGAGGAGTAAACCGTGGATTTCTTTACTGAAGTCCAGCGATTCCTTTCCCTCGGCGGTTTTGCCCAGCTCGAGTTGGGAAACATTATCATGATCGGCATTGCTGGATTGCTGTTCTATTTGGCAATCAAGCATGACTTTGAACCGCTGCTCCTGTTACCGATTGGGTTTGGAGCATTGCTGGCAAACATCCCCGCAACCGGGATGATGCTTGCGCCACACGATGGCGAAATCGGCGGATTTTTTTACTACATCTCGAAAGGGGTCGAGTGGGAAATCTTTCCACCGATAATCTTTCTCGGCATTGGCGCGATGACCGATTTCGGTCCGTTAATTGCTAACCCCTCTACCTTGCTACTCGGTGCAGCAGCGCAGCTTGGCGTGTTCATCGCCATGCTCGGCGCCATCGCCTTGGGATTCACTCCACAGGAATCCGCGGCAATTGGTATCATCGGTGGCGCTGATGGTCCTACCTCGATCTTTCTTACAACGAAGTTAGCGCCGCACCTTCTTGGTCCAATTGCAGTGGCGGCATATTCCTACATGGCATTAGTACCGCTAATTCAACCGCCAATTATGCGATTGCTAACCACGAAAAAGGAACGCTTGATTATCATGGAGAATCTCCGCACCGTTTCCAAACGTGAGCGGATTGTATTCCCCATTTTGGTGATGATACCAAGCCTATTGTTGGTGCCGGTAGTAGCGCCGTTGTTGGGTATGTTGATGCTTGGCAATCTGTTTCGCGAGAGCGGTGTTGTGCAACGGTTAACGAAGACCGCGCAAAACGAATTGATCAATCTGGTGACGATTTTTCTGGGAACGTCGGTTGGGATGACCATGAGTGCGGAAGTGTTTCTTCGCTGGTCATCGATTAAAATCATCATCTTAGGATGTATCGCGTTTGCGTTTTCAACGGCTGGTGGCGTATTGCTCGGAAAATTCTTTTGCTGGGTAACCAAAGGGAAGGTGAATCCGCTCATCGGCTCCGCCGGTGTGTCCGCAGTACCAATGGCGGCGCGGGTTTCGCAAAAAGTGGGACAAGAGGAAAATAACAACAACTTCCTCTTGATGCACGCGATGGGTCCGAATGTCGCCGGCGTCATCGGAACGGCAATCGCTGCCGGCGTATTGCTATCGATTATGAAGTAACGGCGTTCTGTTCCAAAGAATAAATCGCATCTTCCGTTCGTGGGGAGATGCGATTTTCGTTTCGTACAACGTGTTCATTATGCGTCGAACTACAATAATTGAACTCCATTCACCCACACCATTTCGACATCGTCGGCGCGGCAGGAGTAGATTAATCGAGAAATCGGATCGGCGCCGCCTTGTGCGTGCGGTCGATTCGGATTCACGACGATTACATCAGCAAGCTTTCCAGTCTCTAACGAACCAATCGATTCCGACAATCCCAGCGCACGTGCGCCGCGAATCGTTAACGAATCGAGCGCGACTTGTGCGGTAACCTTTCCCGCTCCCACCCGGATGTTTTGCAAGAGCGGCATGAGTCGCGCTTCGTGCAAGCCGTCGAGGTTATTATTACAAGCAGCGCCATCGGCACCGAGACCGACATTTACTCCAGCTGTAAGCAATTCGTGAATCGGCGCTAACCCACTCGCCAATTTCAGATTTGCCGAGGGGCAATGCAATACGTGAGAGCCGCGATTTTTTAGCAGTGCGATATCATCGGTCGAGAGATGGATACAGTGGGCTATACAAGAATGCTCGTGCAGCAGTCCCACGGAATCGAGATAAGGGAGATTTTCCATTCCAGTCAGTTGCTTCACCAGTTCCAATTCCCCACGATTCTCACTCGCATGCGTATGCACCAGCGCATTCCGCTCATTTGCCCGAGCGGCGACGCCGCGCAATAATGCTTCCGAACAGGTCGGCACAAATCGCGGCGCATAACATACACCGATTCGCCCATTTGCCGCGCCATGCCATTGTGTGAACAACCGATCCGCATCGGATAGCGCAAGCGCAGTATCTTCTCGCAAAGCGGCTGGTTGTCCGGCGTCGCGATCCATCAACGCTTTCCCCAATATCGCGCGAATACCGCCGTCGATTACCGCTTCGATGGCGGCATCGGTATGCTGTACCGTCTCCATGGTCAAGACAGTAGTGGTACCGCCGCGATACAATTCCTCAATGGCAAGTCGCGCTGTCTGGTACAAGCTGTCGTAAGTATGCGCCGCTTCTCCCGGCCAAACGATTTCCCGCAGCCACGGCAATAACTCACGGTCGTCGCCACAGTTTCGTAAGTTGGTCTGGCAAAGGTGTACATGACTTTGGATGAAACCGGGGAGAATGTATTTACCGGTACAATCGACGTTGCTAACGTCTTCCCAATCGACCGCATTGGCAGCAGGGTTGGCGTCATCAGACCGAACAATCTTCGTGATGCGATTGCCTTCGATCCAAACATCGCCGATGAATATCTCACGATGCTGGTTTTGGGTTAGGATCGTTCCGTTGCGGAGAATTGTTGCCAATTTCTAATCTCTACTTATACTTTTCGGAGGACAGCCACTCTTGTCTGTCCGAAATGGGCGACCTTGCGGTTCTGCCACTACTTGCCTAAGATTCGTTTCCACCACGGCTGCTTGCCTTCGGCAATTTGCTTCGCCTTGGCTTCCGCTTTCGCTTGTTTTTCCTGCAAAAGAAACTCGTCCTCGCGTTGCTCTAGTAAATCAACAAAGCGATACAAAGTCTCGCGGCGTTCGAGCATCTCACGCAATCGGTCGTATTCCGGCAAAGTAAAGAATGCAGTAACAAACGGCTGCAAAAAGATCATCGCTTGTGCGCCGACAAAATTCATTGGCTTCACCGACTCGAAAAACATGACTGCTGGAACCGTCATCCGCCGCTTAACAATTTTGTCTGCCAGTTTCGTCAATAAAGCAAGTTCCTCCGGTGTAAATTCCGGCGGAGCTTTCGCAGTTGTTTTCAATTGACTGAACAGATTCATGTTGTAAGATACTTCTCACATTCGGTTTTCACGAGTGTTTTCAATTCGGGATCGTTGGGCGGCAACCGTAGGAAAAGTCCGCGGAAACTCTCGAGCCTTGAATCGCTACGGAATGGCGTTAGCACCAATCCGCGCGGATCATTCTTGACAATCTTGAAGCGTTCCCAACGATGAGTTACCCGATAGAACGGCGTTTTCACAACAATCCCTTCGGATGTCACCTCGAACCAAGTCGGCGTCCAAAACATCCGCAGCGAGCCAAGCAAGAACAGCGTTGCTAAGGCAGTGAGCCAACGCTCCCCGAATGCGATATCGACGACAGCGATTGTAACCAACACCAGTATCACGAACAGTGCCGTTCGTTTGGGATCTTCCAATAATGGATAGATCCGCCACTTTACCGTTTCATTGCTTTCCATTTGGGTAAGTTATCGTGGGAATTGTCCAGAAGAAAGGGGATTTCCTTGCCTTTCCGTTAAGAGATACGTATTATTGTTGTAACACTCAGGGGTGGCGCTCATGCGCCTGAGATTATACCCTCGGAACCTGATCCGGCTCATACCGGCGTAGGGAGAAGTCGAGCGAAGCAACTTCGAACGCTATCCTACGCCCCTTGTCATGCAAGGGGCTTTTTGTTTCCGGGGACCTCGAGTATAAAACTCAACCGGAGGTCCTATGTCGATTCGTACTATTTTTTTCTACGCAACCACTTTCTTTTTGCTTCTATTCTCATACCCGCTCAGCGGTACCCACAATGCTTTAGCGGAAAGCGCCGAGGCATACGCGCTCGCTAATGCCGATACTTTGGCAAGAACCGAAGACGCGGTACAGATGCCTACCATAACGGTCGAGGCAGGTCGCGTCGATAAAAAATCCGCGGTTACCTTCACCAACCTCGATGCCGACGAGATTGCCAAACGAAATGCCGCAACCGATTTACCGTTGGTATTGAACAATGTTCCTGGCGTGTATAGTTACTCGGAAGCGGGGAACTCTCTTGGGTACAGCTATCTTCGCATTCGCGGTTTCGATCAATCGAAAGTTTCCGTGATGATAAACGGGATGCCGCTTAACGACCCGGAATCGCATTTGGTGTATTGGGTCGATCTCCCCGATATCGCAGCCGGTGCCGAAGATATCCAAGTGCAGCGCGGTTCCGGCGGCAGTCACCTCGGAATGTCCCCCTTCGGCGGCGCAGTGAATTTAGTCACGCTACGTAATGCTCAACCCGGTCTCCGCGGTGAATTTGGCTTTGGTTCATGGCAAACCCGAAAGACCGGATTGCAATATTCCAGTGGATTACTGGCAAACCAATGGTCGTTCACCGGACGTTTCTCGAACTTGTCGAGTGAAGGCTACCGCGACGATAGTTGGTCGCAATTGTGGAGCGCGCAAATGAGCGCCGCCCGTATCCGTAAGAATGGTTCCGACCGCTTGAACATTCTCTTGGGACAAGAGCGGCTTGGGCTTGCATATTATGGCGTTCCGATGGATAGCATTCGTGCCAATCCAAAGTTTAATCCGCTGAGCGCACCCGTCGACCAAGTCGATCAATTTTCGCAACCCCATTTTCAATGGCTGTCGCAAGAGAATTTAGCACCGAATCTCAAGTATTCGCATACGCTCTACCTTTCGCAAGGCAAGGGGAGCTACATCCAGTGGAAACCGGATCGGGAACTTGCCGATTACGGGATTGGACCGGTGACAGTAAAATCGAGTACCGGCTCCGATTCGTTGGTCACAAATGGCGACATCGTCCGGGAGAAATGGGTTGCGATGTTGCAGACCGGTTGGCTCCCGCGCATGGAGTACAATGCGGCGTGGGGCGATTTGTTTGGCGAGTTGGAATTGCGGAAGAATAATGCGAACCATTGGGGTGTAGTGAATTGGTCGTCGATTTCCGCTCCCGGCGTTCCGCCACAACCGGAGTATTATCGCTGGGTTGGCGTCAAAGAGTATTTCGGAATCGCAGTAAATGCGCAATGGCACGCAACGCCCAAGCTGTTGGTTTCGCCGGGACTTTCGGTGCGACGCATTTCGTATGACATCGATCAGAAATTGGGTTTGAACTCGCAATTGTATCCGGGATACAACACCTCGGCGAATTGGACTTTCCTGTTGCCGCGACTGGGAGTGGTATACGACTTCGGGAACTTTGGATTAGGAAGATTGAGTATTGCCCGCAGCGCTCGCGAACCAGCGCAATCACAACTGTTTGAAGCAGGCGATGGCGGAACACCGCAGTTCCGTTCCCAAAATGGGAACACATGGGAAGATCCCTTGGCGGAACCGGAGGAATTGACTTCTATCGAATTGGGATTTCGTCATGAAAAGAAAGAGCAGTATCGATTCGATGTATCGGTGTACTACAATCTCTTCCAGAATGAGATTATCCCGGTGGGTGGATTAAACGATTTGGGTGAGCCGCGGTTAGGGAACGCGAAATCGTCCTATCAGTTAGGATTTGAGCTCGATGGCGCAATGAAATTACCGATGGGATTGCTAGCCAAAGGGAATTTTTCGTATGCCCAAGCGAAGTTCAGCGACTATATGGTCTACGATCAGCAACTCGATGCGAATTGGTCGCAGACTGGTACAAAAGCAACGAAACTCAATGGGAACGCCGTTCCGAACATTCCATCGATCTTGACTTCGGGAACGCTCGAATATCGTAACGATGGGTTCGAGTTGTGGTCGACCGTTCGTTACGTCGGTAAAATCGTGTTAAACAATCGAGGCGATTCCGATTATTCATTGCCGCCGTTTAGTGTAACCAGCGTCGGTTGGCGTTACAAATTACCCGATGTACTTGCCATCGGATTACAACTCGACGCCCGGGTGGAAAATCTCTTCGACCGCAGCTACGCCTCATCGGGATATTTTTACGAATACGCGAGTCCCGATGGTATCGTAACGGTCAATGAATTCTATCCCGGCGCACCGCGGAATTATTGGTTCGGATTCAATATCCGCATGTAGCATGTAGCAACCGAGAACGAAGATGCCTCACCAATTGGTGAGGCATGTTTCGTTGTAGAAAAAAGATTAACGATTCCCGCGCTCGACCATCATATCGAGGTCTTCACGTAGCCCTTGCAGGTCTTCCTCATGCTCAACTTCCTGCTCAAGTATGGTCAGCGCCAAATTGTACGTAATCATGTCCTTATCCTTCGTCGCGTCCATTAACGCTTTGTAGGTGGAGATGGCGCATTGTTCGCCGGCGATGTTTTGGTCGAGTAGAACCGCGACATACGGATCGGCGGGGGAATCGTACTTACACGGACTGAGCTGCTCCCAGCTAACCGGTGTTAATGCCGGAGTGCCGCCCAATTGAATGATGCGGGCAGCTAATAGTTGCGCATGAGCCAGTTCCTCAGTTGCGTGGAGGTTCAACTCGGCAGCCACCGCATCTTTCATCGGACCCTTTATGAGTTTTGCGCCGAGCCAGTATTGATAGTATGCCAACCATTCGCTGGCATACGCCCGATTCAGTAAATCGAGAAGATGATCGACATCCATCCCGATGATTTCACGGCCACGTGTTCCCATTTTTTCTCCTTCACAGTAGTGTACTCACAGTGTTATTTCAGTTCAGATAGCGGGATACCAAGCGCTTCTGCAACCCCTTCGCCATATACTCGGTCTGCTTTGAGGCAGTTACCGATATGGCGGAGTTTAATTTCCTTCGGCGCATCGCCCATTGCCCGAGCTGTGTTGTCAAACAACGTTTGTTGTTGGTCTGCGGACATCAGCCGGAACAGTTTGCCAGGCTGCGAAAAATAGTTGTCGTCTTCTCGGTGGTTCCAATGATCGGCAGCGCTTTCGAGAGCGAGTTTTGGATCGGTGTACTCAGGTTGTTCCTGCCACTCACCGTAGCTGTTCGGTTCGTAGCCAAGGGTGCTACCATAATTCCCATCGACTCGCATTGCGCCGTCGCGATGATAACTGTGAACAGGGCACTTCGGAGCATTCACGGGAATCTGATGATGATTGACGCCTAATCGATACCGCTGCGCATCGCCATACGAGAAAAGTCTCCCTTGCAGCATTTTATCGGGAGAGAAACTTATGCCCGGCACTACATTCGCCGGATTGAACGCCGACTGTTCGACTTCGGCATACTAGTTTTCCGGATTGCGATTCAATTCCATTACGCCGACCTCGATCAGCGGATAGTCTTTTTGGAACCAGACTTTCGTTAAGTCGAATGGATTGAAACCGCAGCTCGCCGCTTGCTCTTCGGTCATCACTTGCAGAAACATCGTCCACTTCGGGAAGTCGCCGCGCTCGATGGCGTCGAACAAATCGCGTTGATGACTTTCCCGGCATTTACCAACGATTGCCTCTGCTTCGGCATCGGTCAGATTCTTGATACCCTGTTGTGTATGCAAATGGAATTTCACCCACACCCGTTCGTTCTTCGCATTAATCATGCTGAAGGTGTGACTGCCAAACCCGTGCATGTGGCGATAGCTTGCCGGAATGCCGCGGTCGCTCATCGTGATTGTCACTTGATGCAACGCTTCCGGAAGCGACGTCCAGAAGTCCCAATTATTTTTCGCACTGCGAAGATTGGTGCGCGGGTCGCGTTTAACGGCATGATTCAAATCGGGAAACTTGAGCGGGTCGCGAAGGAAAAATACCGGTGTATTGTTTCCCACCAGATCCCAGTTCCCTTCTTCGGTATAAAATTTCATGGCGAACCCGCGAATATCGCGCTCGGCGTCGGCTGCACCGCGTTCCCCGGCAACGGTCGAGAACCGGACAAACAGCTCGGTCTGTTTACCAATCTGGGAAAATAGCTTTGCGCGGGTGTACTTCGTTATGTCATGCGTCACCGTAAAGACTCCGTACGCGCCAGAACCTTTGGCGTGCATCCGACGTTCCGGAATTACTTCGCGGTCGAAATGCGCCAGTTTTTCGAGAAACCAGACATCCTGCAACAGCATTGGCCCGCGCGGTCCCGCAGTAAGTACGTTTTGATTATCGACAACCGGCGCGCCCGCTTCGGTGGTTAATTTCTTCGTTTCCATTCCTACTTCTCCTTGTTTTTATTAACCGAATGTTGTCGTTTGTGGCTGCATTTCTCGCACAAGCCACGCAGTTCGACTGAGGTCGAAACCACCGTCCCAAACTTCTGCACCTCCATTGGCACCGCCAGCGAGTTGAACGATTCGCTCTCAAAGTCGCGAATCGAACCGCAATTCGTACAAACAAAGTGGTGGTGCTGCTTCAGATTGGGATCGAACCGAATGTTCTCGCGGCGCGGTGAGAGAGTCGTTATAAGACCCAAGTCGTTCAACGTCCAGAGCGTTCGGTACACGGTATCGAGCGAGATAGTCGGAAGCTGCTTGCGAACGGCTTGGTACACCGCTTCCACATCGGGGTGCTCATCACTCGCGGCAATCTCCTGAAAGATCACCAAGCGCTGATGGGTGAGCTTGATACCAGCTTCCCGCGCCGTTGTCTCGAATCGTTCGAGCCGCAATTTACTTTCGGCATGATTCTTATACACGAATGCAACCTACTTACGAATGTTTCTTATGTAGTAAGATAACCGACAATCCTCCTGATGTCAAGTAGAGTATAATCAAAGAGAAGTACGCTGTATATTAAATATAGGGAATTTCTGTGGAGCAATACGAAAATGAACAGTAAGAAACCGGAAACCATCGATGAATATATCGCTGGGTTTCCTCTTGAGGTGCAGAAGATTTTGCAGAAAATTCGCGCTACGATCCAGAAAGCAGCGCCTGCTGCAACCGAAACGATTAGCTATCAAATTCCGACCTTCGTTCTCCACGGGAACCTGGTTCACTTCGCAGCATGGAAAACCCACATCGGTTTTTATCCCGCATCCTCCGGTGTCCATCAGTTTGTCCAGGAATTAGCTTCCTACGAAATCGCGAAGGGCACCATCAAATTTCCGCTCGACAAACCGATTCCCTACCCCCTCATCACCAAAATTGTGAAGTTTCGAGTGAAAGAAAATCTTGCTGCTTCGAGTGCGAAAATAACAAAGAAGTAGGGTAAAAGATTGCAAACTCGATGTAATTCATGGACAGTCAGGGTCGTCTGTCCCTACTGAAATCTGTTGTTCTTTATTACCCACTATACCGTAGCGACTCTATCGGGTCGAGGCGGGCAGCTTGTTTTGCCGGGAATAGTCCAAAAACAACGCCAACGGTAATCGAGACGCCAAGCGAGAGCAGGATCGACCAAACAGTAATCACCGTTGCCCAACCCGCCAGCCACGTCACGATGTAAGCGAGGATCACCCCCAATATCAAACCGACAAATCCACCAG
>JAOTSC010000083.1 GCA_030247525.1 bacterium
GTTCCTGGTTGTGTTTGATTTGTATTCCCCATCCAATAGGAACCGGGACGAATCCAAATCATGTCAATGGTCGCGCCACTTGTTCCTAATGGAAACGTTTGTTCAATCACAGGGATATTATTTTCGACTGTGTCATTGTTCTCCTCGATGCAACCGGACAGAAACACAAACAGGCATGCAAGAAACAGCAAACTTAGAATATGTTGATTCATCCTAACTGCTTTCTTTTTGACATGAAACCTATGTACATGTAATGCAGAAATTGAACTTCCACTGCAAAGAAGGCAGAGGAGAAGAAGGGTAAAAGTGCGGAAAAATGACGGAAACACGGAAACCTCAACACTATGGCAACGTAAGCTTGCTCAACAAATAGAATCTAAATGGATGTAATAGCTCAGCCAAGTTACTTCACTTTCGGGGTTGCTTCTTTAGGAACAAAAATCAACCGGTTGAGCAGACGTTGGCGATTCTGAAACAGACTATCGCGTTTGCTTGGCTCGAATATTATTTTGCTGTCGTATTCATACAGTGTTTCAAATTGTCTAAGTGCGGCTTCTATATTATTTGCCTTTTGTTCATCAGTGCCCCCAGAGAACTTATTCTGATGAATCGGATTGTTTACGCAGCATTCTAAAAAAGACTTCCCAGGAATGGAGTCGAGTAGTTTATATTGCTCGATAAATCGCATCTGTTCTTTCGTGTACATATAATGGCGTGACATGATGCGAAACGAATCGGGGTCGTTCCGGTATCGTTCTCGAAAAACATTTACTTTACTTTTCCGATATGAATCCTCGATAATATCCCAATACTGAGCGTTTTTTTCGAGATGATCCATAAACGAACTCATTATCAGTGTGTCCACATCCGATTTATCTAACCTCCGCGCGTAGAAATACGACGTGAAACTCGTTGAACACGCTTCGACATCTTGATGATACTGGTCGTTTTTCGGATGAAGTCGGCGTGCGGTCAGTTTAACGGTAATCGTATGAAAACCATAATTGTCGAATCGTAGCTTTAATGGTCGTGTTACCCCCTTCCAACCCGGATTTATCGCTCCTTGCCAATTTGTTTCACCTTCGACGACTTGTACTCCTCTTTCCACTTCAACATCGATGGTTGCCTCGTCGCACACGGTATAGGTATACGCTGTTATTTCGAATGGTATCGCCTCGTGCATTTGTAATCTTGTGAAGAAACTTTGCGGTGTAATTGAAATTTTGCAGTGTGAGAACGTTTCGTCACCACACCATGAATTAGTACTAATTGCAAAAATCATAATTGCCGCTAGTAGGTGGATGATAAGGCCTTTCCTCATTGTTCTTCCTTTCATCAAAGCATTCACTCAGTAATATAAGCATAACTGAAATCCTATTCTCACCAAACTTCCTCACTTTGGAGTGTGTGAAAGAATTCGCTATCTTATGACGTAGCCAAGGGGGAACGAGCAAGTTGACCTCTTGCTGTGAACTGTTCTCTTGCGTTTTGCCACCTTCTGTTCTCCCCGTTGTAATCTGGCGTTGTACGCTTCTCCGAGGATTATCCCTAAACGAACATGCAAGACACTGTGGCATTGCGCTACATGCACTATTTTTCACGATAAGTTTGCGTGGACAGACAAGAGTGTCAGTCCTACTGGAACAAAATGGACAGACAAGAGTGTCCGTCCTATTGAATGATGAAAGGGTGAACACAAGGTTCACCCGTACTCGCGAAGTGTAGGGCGCATGCCAAACGCCCAATGGTGGACAGACTGGATTGTCCGTCCTACTGGAACAAAATGGACAGACTGGATTGTCCGTCCTACTGGAACAAAATGGACAGACTGGATTGTCCGTCCTACTAAGTATTTATCCTACAAAGGAATAAGAATATGCTGTTCCGCATCGTCACAAAGACCGCGTTTAAGCAGTTCGTCAACTACCTGTTGGAATCTACCGAGGTAGTGGCGCCAAAACTGGTCGGAACTAATGCGAAAGGAAAGTCCATCCATCAATTCTTGCCGGTGGAGAATTACGATGAGATTGACTTCACATACGAGAAATGCGAATTCTCGGCAAAAACGTATTTTCTCCCGTATAAGATGAAGCTGTCGACGTTCAAGCTCGAAGAGAACGATTGGCATCAGGTGATTCAGTACCGGGTCCATCCGCGAGCCATCATCGGTCTTCATTCCTGCGATATCAATGCGTTGGTGAAATTGGATAAAGTTTTCGCACGCGATTTTTATCCGAATCCATATTACATCTCCCGCCGGAAGAACACCTTTGTCGTCGGGATCGACCACGAACCGTGTGAGGATGGGTTCTGCCACGCTATTAATGCGAATAATGTCACACACGGATTCGACCTCTTCCTAACCGACCTTGGCGACCGTTACTTCGTGAAGATTAACTCCGACCGAGCATTCATGGCGCTTAACAACGTTCCAAACCATGAAATCACCGAATCGGATACGAAGGATTATCTCGGAGTATAGAAACAGATAACTGAGAGGTACAAAACTCAGGTGCAAACAGAGGACTTGCCGAACTTACTCGATATCGAATTCGAATCGGAAGTATGGAAGAAGTGGGGTGCGAAATGCTTGAGTTGCGGCACCTGCGCGATGGTTTGCCCAACTTGCTACTGCTCCGGCGTCCACGAACAAGTTTCGATGGATCATAAGGAAGGGGCGAAAATCAGTTATCTCTATTCGTGTAATCTACTCGACTTCGCCATGGTCGCTGGCGGCCACAATTTCCGCCCGGGACAGGATACCCGTTTGAAATACCGGTTCTACCATCAGCATCGAGGCTTCGTCGAATCGCACGGCGAGCCAATGTGCGTCGGTTGTAATCGATGCGGCCGGTCGTGCCTCGCCGGGATCAATCCGGTCGACGTGATTAACGATCTACAAGAGGAGGGGAAACGATGAACATCTTCACCACCTATGACGTGACCAAAGAGAGCACGATGATTCAACCGCTGGAGTTCTCACGAGCGAACCGGCTCATGCACGTCGACAAAACGTTTAAAGCGGAAATCACCAACGTGATCCGGTTGACCGATATGGAAAAATTGTTCCATGTCCGCATCATCGACAGCCGCGACCGCGAACGCTTTACGTTTATGCCGGGACAATTTGTGATGATGGAGGTTCCTGGTTACGGGGAAGTGCCGATTTCGATTTCTGGTTCCCCGACCAATAAAGGGTATCTCGAATTGTGTATCCGAAAAGCCGGTATCGTCACGACATTGCTTCATAAGGCACGGCGCGGAGCGCGGATTGGTATTCGCGGTCCATTTGGCAACGCGTTCCCGATGGAAAAAATGAAGGGTCACAACGTTCTTCTCATCGCGGGTGGCTTAGGTTTGGCACCTTTGCGTGCGCCGATATTTCATGTCACGGAGAACCGTTCCGAGTATAAAGATGTTCACATTCTTTACGGTACCCGAACCGCCGATCAGCTGTTGTTCGATTATCAATACGACGAATGGCGCCGGATCGACGATGTGAATCTGCAAATCATCGTTGAACATGGCAGTCCCAATTGGACGGGTAAGACCGGTATGATTACAAAGTTGCTCGATGATCTGCCGATCAAACCACTCGATACATACGCAATCGTCTGCGGGCCGCCGATTATGTTCAAGTTCGTTTGCAATCGGCTGCGCGATTTAGGCGTACCGATGCACCGCATGTTCGTTTCGCTGGAACGCCGGATGCACTGTGGCATGGGGAAATGCTGCCGTTGCAATATCGGTTCGACGTTCATTTGCGTCGATGGACCGGTGTTCGATTATTGGTCGGTCTTAAACCTCAAAGAAGCTATCTAAGAGGAAAACATGAAGTATTTATCTATTGAACCGGCACGTCCGAAAGTAGCGGTCTTTGATTTCACCGATTGCGAAGGCTGCGAACTTCAGCTCATCAACAAAGAAGAGACGCTGGTCGATTTCCTAAAAGCAATCGAAGTTGTGAATTTCCGGGAAGCAATCTCAAACCCATCGGAAGACTATGACATTGCCTTTGTTGAAGGTTCGATCAGCCGCGCCGACGAAATCGACCGCTTACTGACGATTCGCAAAAAAGCCAAAGTGTTGGTTGCGTTCGGCACCTGCGCTTGTTTCGGCGGTGTACACAAGTTGAAGAATGTCCACACGACCTACGAAGCGAATAAGGAAGTGTACGGTGATATGCCGAAAGACACGATGCCGGTTCGCTCGGTCGGCGAGATCGTTCAAGTCGATTTTTCGATTCCTGGTTGCCCTGTGAGTAAAGCTGAAATCGAACGAATCGTACAACATTTGATTTGGGATGTTACGTATCAGTATCCTGTTTATCCAGTGTGCTTTGAGTGCCGGCAACGCTTTACAATCTGCAGGTTCGATTTAGGCGAATTGTGCTTAGGTCCGGTTTCGGCTGCTGGTTGCAACGCCCCTTGTCCCGCTGGTGGGATGGGCTGTTGGGGTTGCCGCGGTGTCGCCGAAGCGCCTAACTTCGTTGAGTATTTCGAGTTGTGCAAACGACACGGTTACTCGAAAGAGGAAGTTTTGGAACGAATGAATTTCTTCGGCGGCTTTGCCGAAGTGACGGGGGTGAAGTAAGATGAAATTAGATCTCAATGTCGACGTCCATCACCTAACTCGCGTCGAAGGTCATGGCAGTATTCGCATCCGCGTCCAAAATGGCGACATCAAAGAGGCGGCTTGGGAAGTTATCGAAACCCCGCGGTACTTTGAAGTCATGCTCAAAGGGAAGAAGTGGGATGCTGCGGCGGTGCTCACAGCGCGGATTTGCGGAATTTGCTCGATCGGGCATACCCTCGCCAGTCTACGTGCGACCGAAAACGCCTTTGGTATCACGATACCGGAAGCAGCAAAGAAATTGCGCATTCTTGCTAAACACGGTGAAACGCTTCAAAGCCACTACCTCCATCTCTTCTTTTTGGCAGCACCTGATTTCCTCGGCCTGCCCAGTGCTTTACCACTGATTGAATCTAATCCGGAAGTTGTCGCGATCGCAGCCCGACTCAAGGGATTGGCAAACAATATGTGCGATTTAATCGCTGGCAGGACAACCCACCCGGTATCGATTCAAGTTGGCGGCATGTCACATAAACCGAGTCGCCGGGAGCTCTTGGCACTGCGTGACGAGTTGTTGCGGTCAGTGGAGGATGTAGCGGCTACTATCGCATTGTTTAAAACCTTAACGATTCCCGATTTTACCCGGGAAACCGAATTTGTCGCTTTGAAAGGGGTCAAAGAGTATCCCTTCATCGGTGGCGACTTGGTTTCTACTGACGGTATTGTGAAGAAGGAAAACGAGTACCGTGCGATGACGAATGAATTCTGTGTGGAACATTCGACCTCGAAATGGTGTAAGCTTTCCCGTAACTCGTTTGCCGTTGGTGCGCTTGCCCGGGTGAACAACAACTACAAACTCCTGCATAAAGAAGCGCAGAAGTTAGCGGAAGAACTTGGTCTCAAACCGGTGAATCACAATCCGTTTATGAACAACATCGCTCAATTGGTCGAGTGCGTTCACTGTACTTATGACTCAGTGAAACTGATTGACGAATTGGTGAAAATGCCGCAAGATGAACCGATTCGCGTGAAAGTCGAACCGAAAGCCGGTATTGGTGTTGGCGCGGTGGAAGTGCCACGTGGCATTCTTTATCACGAATACGAATACGACAATAATGGCAGAGTCGTGAAGGCGAACTGCATTATTCCGACGACACAGAATCATGCGAACATCTGGGACGATATGCACGAACTTGTCAAGGTCAATCTTGTCAAAGGCATGACTGATGCGAAGATGGAGTTGCTCTGTTCGATGCTCGTCCGCGCCTATGATCCTTGCATTTCCTGTTCGGTACATTAAACAAATTCGATTCCGGAGGTGGAATTCAAGTAATTGGTTCCACCTCCTCCTCTCTTATCACCGAATATTCTCGCTCACAAGCTCGCATTCCTTCCCAGTCGGTTTCGTATATTATTGCAGCAGAACTGGTAATAACTCTTGCAACGCACACAAATTAAAGTAACAGGAATCGTTCAGGGGGTCGGGTTCCGTCCCTTCGTGTATCGCATTGCAGTATCGAATCAACTGACTGGACATGTTTACAACCACTCCTCCGGGGTCGATATCGAAGTCGAAGGGACTGCGGAGAATCTTGCTCAATTTCAATCAGAGCTACTAAGTATTTTGCCGCCGTTAGCGCGCATCGATACGTTACAAATAAAAGAAATTCCTGCGAACGGTGACACAACGTTTCGGATAATCGAAAGCTCCGATACCATTGCGGAAGCGGCACTCATCAGCCCGGATGTCGCCACCTGCGACGATTGTTTACGGGAGTTGTTCGATCCCAATGACCGACGATACTTGTACCCCTTTATCAATTGCACCAATTGCGGACCACGGTTCACCATCATCGAAGAACTGCCCTACGACCGTTCCCAGACAACGATGCGCGAATTTCCACTTTGCGACGATTGTGCCAACGAGTATCGCAATCCCCTTGACCGACGCTTTCATGCAGAGCCGGTAGCGTGCCCGGTGTGCGGCCCACAGTTAGAGTTTGTAACATTGGATAAAGGGACAGACAAGAGTGTCTGTCCTGCCGATGGTTCGCCCATAAACAAAACGGTGTCGGCATTGGAAGCGGGGAAGATTGTTGCCATAAAGGGATTGGGGGGATTTCATCTTTCCTGCGATGCTATTAACGAGAATGCCGTTCAGACTTTGCGAGTGCGCAAAGGACGACCGAGCAAACCGTTGGCGGTGATGTTTCGCTCGATAGATGTATTGCGTTGCTATTGCGAAGTGTCCGAAGCTGAAGAAAAAGAGTTGTTGAGTTACCGCCAACCGATTCTGTTGTTGAGAAAGCGGGCGGACATTTCTGTTTGCCGCCCCTACCCGGAGGGAAAGTTAACTGAATCGCTTGCACCGGGGATTGATGAGATTGGCGCGTTTCTTCCCTATACACCGATACATCACTTATTATTTCACGAAACGAAACTCGACTGTTTGGTGATGACAAGTGGCAATCGCAGCGAAGAACCGATTGTTATCGATAACGATGAGTGCATCGAAAAGCTGTCGGATATTGCCGATGCGGCGCTCGTGCATAACCGAAAGATTTGGAATCGCTGCGACGATTCGGTCGGATATTTTTCCGGATCGCGACTAATAATCACAAGGCGTTCGCGGGGATTTGCACCACTTCCGGTTCAACTGGAAACTGAAGTTGCACCGACGTTAGCGGTTGGCGCGATGTATTGCAATACGTTTGCACTGGCGGAAGGGAAACGCGCTTTTCTTTCACAACATATCGGCGACGTCGATAACCAAGCGACTATCGAATTCATGCAGGAATCAATCGAGAAACTGCAGCGTTGGTTGGGAATCATACCGGAGATTATTGCTCACGATTTGCATCCGAATCTGTTGACGACGCGATTCGCCCAGGAAATCGGCAGTGGAAAAAAACTCGTTGGCGTACAGCACCATCACGCTCATTTCGCAGCGGCATTGGCGGCAAATCAATTACGACAACCCGCTATCGGCATCGTATTCGACGGCACTGGTTACGGACTTGACCGTACGATTTGGGGCGGGGAGATTTTTATTGGTGATACCAGTAGGGTCGAACGGATAGGTTGGTTACAACCGCTGTTGTTACCGGGTGGTGACAGTTCGATCAAGAAACCATATCGCACAGCGATTGCCTATTTGCATCAGTTGTTTGAAAACAAGTACGAGTTGCCGGAAAAATTATTAAAGTATGCTACCGACGAAGAAATCGGCTTGGTTAAATCGATGGTCGATCGACATTTCAATACGGTACAGACTACCAGCATCGGGCGGTTGTTCGATGCGGTGTCGGCAATGCTTGGCGTATGCGGAGTATCCACCTACGAGGGACAAGCGGCAATCGAGTTAGAGCAATTGGCATGGCGCGCCGTCCGCGAGGGTAGCACACAGGAAATTCCCGAGTTACCTTTTATAATCGCGGTGAATGGGAACACCTTGCAAATGGAAGCGCGGTCATTCTTTGAGCAGTTATCCGAACTAGTCAACCAGAAAAAAGTATCTTTGCAAAATCTGGCGTATGCATTTCACCTCGCTCTAAGTGAAGCGGTCGTGCAATGCTGTCTTGTGCTTCGCGAGCAGACGCAATTGCGTGATGTCGTATTGTGCGGCGGGGTGTGGCAAAATCGATTACTGACCCAGTTGACGGGTGAGCGATTAGAACAGAATGGTTTTCGTCCGATTTATCCAGGCATCATCCCGGTCAATGACGGCGGGATCGCGTTGGGGCAGGTATGCGTTGCGAATGCACTCAAGTAAGTCGATGGGATTGCTTCGTTGTCCGCCGCCCGGCGGACTCCTCGCAATGACATTTACAACAATGAGATTGCTTCGGTGCTGCGCACGCTCGCAATGATAGTTGTTTGGCAGATAATGGAGTAACTATGTGTTTAGCGGTACCGGGGATCATCCGTTCGATCACGGATGGGCTGGCGAAAGTCGATTTCGGGGGCGTCGAGCGAGAGATCGCGCTCGATTTGCTGCCGGAAGCGAAGGTCGGCGAGTATATACTTGCTCATGCCGGTTTTGCGCTGCAGACTCTCGACGTCGAGGAAGCGGAGGAACTGCTCGCATTGTTCCGTGAAATCGAAGAAGCCATTGATGCGGAGCAACGGTCTTGAACGAGCCACAAAAATCGTCTCCATCAGTGGATGAGTGGTACAAGAAAATCGATGAATTAGTGACCCGACCGATTCAACTGATGGAAGTGTGTGGTACACATACGGTTGCCATCAGCCGGTTTGGACTCCGTTCGCGATTACCAAAACAACTAAAACTGCTGTCGGGACCAGGTTGTCCGGTCTGCGTTACACCAACTTCGGTGATCGATGCATTGATCGCACTATGCCGGTTACCGAACATAACAATTGCAACCTTTGGCGATATGCTGCGGGTTCCCGGCAGCGTATCCTCCCTACAAGAAGAGCGGGCTACCGGAAAGCAGATTCTTGTTACCTACTCCCCACTCGAAGCGTTAGACTTCGCGAAAGCTCATCCCGAACATATTGTGGTATTTGCCGGAGTGGGATTTGAAACAACGCTGCCGGTGCTTGCCGCGACGATCATTCGAGCACGAGAACAACAATTAGCGAACTTCTTCGTTGTGATGTCGGGGCGACTGGCGCCACCGGCGATGATGACTTTACTCGAAAGTAACGATGTTCGGATCGATGGATTTATTTGTCCCGGTCATGTCAGTTCGGTAATCGGGAGCAAACCGTACGAACCGATAGCAAGCAAGTATCGCGTACCCTGCGTCATTACTGGATTTGAAGCGAAAGATATTTTAGAAGGCGTTTATCTCTTGGTCGAGCAAATCGAGCAGCAACGCGCCAGCGTCGAGATTCAGTATAAACGCGCGGTACCGGAAGCGGGGAATCCACAAGCATTAGCAGCGATGGAGCGGGTGTTTCGGGTGTGTGACGCGGCATGGCGGGGAATCGGACTGATGCCGAATTCCGGTATGGAATTGAACGATGAGTTTTCGGCATTCGATGCGCTCAAACGATTTGGCATAACGTTGCCGGAAGCCAATGCTATGCCTACCGGTTGTCAATGTGGCGAAGTGATGCGCGGGATAAAAACGCCCCCAGAGTGTCCGTTGTTTGGAAATGGTTGTACGCCGGCGCGTCCGGTCGGGCCGTGTATGGTTTCGACTGAGGGTTCCTGCGCTGCGTATTATCGGTATGGATCGGGTGAGTAATCCGTTTTCTATTGTGATATGAGATCGCCACGTCTCTTCGCTTGCACAAGGTTGCAAGCTGCGTTCCTCGCGAAGACAAGATAAAGGATTGTATTTCGATGTTGCATGATGAAACCATTCTGCTCGATCACGGCGAAGGCGGCGCGGCAACTGCGCGGCTGGTCGAACAGCTCTTCTTCCAACATTTCGGTTCGAGTGGCGTACCGGAGGATGCAACAATTCTACCGGGAGCCGAGCGTATTGCAATAACGACCGATTCGTTTGTCGTGCGTCCCGTCGAATTCCCCGGTGGCGATATTGGAAAGTTATCGGTGTGCGGTACGGTAAACGATCTGGTGGTCATGGGCGCCATTCCCCAATATCTGACGGCGGGTTTTTTACTCGAAGAAGGATTGGAAATCGCATTACTCGACCGGATAGTAGCTTCGATGTCGAAAACGGCACAAGCAGCGGGTGTACGCATCGTTGCCGGCGATACGAAAGTCGTCGGAAAAGGGGACGCCGACCGAATTTTTATTAATACAACCGGAATCGGATTTGTTCCTGAACAGCGGCTTCTTAGCAGCGCGAGCTGCCAGCCGGGCGATGTGATTCTCATTAGCGGATCGATTGGCGAACATGGCATTGCGGTGATGGTCGCACGGGAGAGTTTTGGTATTTCCGGCGATTTGGTTAGCGATTGTCAACCGCTGCACGACCTTGCAGAAGCGTTACTGGATGCAGTTCCTACCGTTCGTTGTATGCGCGATCCAACCCGCGGCGGCGTTGCTACGACTCTGTTGGAAATCGCAACCGCTTCCAAGGTTGGCATGGAATTGCGGGAAGAATACTTACCTATCAGACGACCGGTACAATCGGCATGCGATTTGTTGGGACTCGATCCGTTGTATGTCGCCTGCGAAGGACGGTTTCTGGCAGTCGTACCGCCGGAAGCCGCCGAGCGGGCATTACAAGCGTTACGCAATCATCCGAAAGGTGCGGGAGCCCAGATTATCGGCGAAGTCGTCGATTTTCCAAAGAAGCTGTTATTGAAAACCCGCGCGGGCGGCAAACGTCCGCTAATCGCACTCGAAGGCGCTCAACTTCCGAGGATTTGCTGATGCACGAAGCCGCTTTAGCACAGTATGTTATCGAACAACTGGATAAAAAAGTGCAATCGGGTACGCTGCCCGACGCCATTATCAAAGTCTATTTGAAAGTAGGAAAATTGACGGCGGTAGTACCGGACAACCTCTCGTTTATGTTCAGCGTTTTGCGGGAAGACACGACATTGCGCAACGCCGAACTACTGATCGAAGAAGTCCCAATCACCGGCTGTTGCAAATCCTGTCAGCAAGAATTTTCGATTGATGAAATGTATTTTTTCTGTCCTTCATGTACATCTCCCGAAGTAGAAATTCTCACGGGACGGGAGTTGTTCATCGATGGAGTCGAGGTGAATGATGGAACAAACGACAACAAAAATTAGCGTCGTATCGAAGATACTGGACGCCAACGAACGAGTCGCCGCCGAAAACCGGCACCGCTTCGCTCATGCGAATGTCTTGGCAATCAATCTCATCAGCAGTCCCGGATCGGGAAAAACGACGTTATTGGAAACCACGATTCCAAAACTGATGGCGAAAGGGTTGAAAGTCGGAGTCATCGCCGCAGATATCGCTACGACTGCCGATGCGGAGCGGATCGCCGCCCATGGGATTCGGGTGATTCAGATTACGACCGACGCCTTTGGCGGGGCGTGTCATTTGGAAGCGCCGACCGTCCGCCAAGCGCTCGATCAATTCGAGTTACACGGATTGGATATTCTCTTTATCGAGAATGTCGGGAATCTGGTTTGTCCGGCAGAGTTCGATATTGGCGAAGCGTTGCGTGTGGTTATGCTTTCGATTACCGAAGGGGAAGACAAACCGCTAAAGTACCCGTTAGCGTTCCGGGTGGCGGATTGCGCGTTGATCAGTAAAATCGACTTAGCGCCACATCTACGGTTTTCGATGGAGAAACTTCGCAACTGTATCACCCAAGTGAATCCGAAATTACCGCAGTTTGAAATCTCCTCACACTCGGAAGCGGGATATGAGCCGTGGCTTAACTGGCTGGTGCAGATGCATGAGTGCAAGAGCGAACTGCTCAACCACACCCATGACGAAGAAGGACTGGGGAAAGGTCACACCCACTCCCACGGACATAGCCACGGACACAGCCACTAAAACAAAACGATATTGGGAATGGCGCGGAGGAGTCGACGCAATCATCGCGGCGGTTCCTCCGTTTGCTATGTTTAGCCGCGCCGAATACCGCTCCGCAACCGCTCTGCTCAAAAATGCAATCCAAGAAAAAGCCAATTGCAATATTCTTCATGTTGCGTGTGGGGTGAAATCCCTGGAACTCGCCGGGGTGAATGCAGCAGCGATGATACTGCTTGATCGTTCCCATGCGATGCTCCGACACGCAGCGTTACGGAATCCGCAAGCGACCTTGCTATGTGCCGATACTTCTGCATTACCGTTTCAGAATGAAACATTCGATGGCATTGTAGCAATTGGAATCAGCGAGTACATCGGCGAGCCGTTGGCATGGCTGCTTGAGTTGAAACGGTGTCTTCGACCGGGCGGAGCGCTCATTCTGTCTATCGCGCCGGATCATTGGCGTAACCGTATACGTAAGTTGTGGAATCGGGAATTGTGGTTGAGAGAGCAAAAGGAATGGTTTGAGTACTTCCGACAAAGTGGTTTCCAAGTGGTAGAAACAAGTGAACTGTTGTTACAGGTGCAGTTTAGATGTACCTGAACTATCTTAAAAAATGTAACAACTGAAATACTTACAACGGCTGCCTCACATTGTTTCGTGTTGTGTGTTACGGAGGGATCATGGTAAGGTCGAAAACCAATTTCGTTTTGTTTACATCTTTTCTGATACTAAACATTCCATTTTTGAATGGTTATGCAACAGATGGGATTTTGCATGTACGTAACCAACAGTCACCAGTTTTTTTCAGTTGCCGTTTTGAAAACCACATTTCTGCATCAAGACCATTCGATTTAACTGTTAAAGTTAAAGTCACACCCCTCGCGACTCGAAGTGAAATTGATGTCACATTATCCGATGAGTTAGAGGCACTGAGCGGGAACTTGCACTGGAGTCCACGATTACAGTCCGATGATTTTCAGGAAGTAGTACTCACATTACGAATGAATAGTCTTGGGATACATCAAATTGATGTCGTCTTGACCACCGACCTTGACCCAGCCAAACAACCAGATAATAGGTTTCCGCGTATTTCATATACTTACTACCTCTATGCCAGAGCAGATACAGTTGCAATCTATGGTGATACAATAAGTATGCAACAAGCAATCCTAGATTCATTACTACCACATGATAAAGCAGTTCAACATCGCTTGGAGGTAACTCGGGATTCCATATATCAAGCGGAGAGAGAACAAGAACATCGTTTGTTTGTTTCTTGGTTGCAAACTGACTCATCTGATCTTTCTAACTACACGCCAGAACAAGTCGATCTGATTCAGCGTCACCGCCTCGTCTATTCAGCTCCAACCGATGAACATATCACACAAATCATCAATGCGAATCCATTTTATGGTCGACCTTATCTAACGGCTCCTACCGTTAGACTTAGACTCTATGGCGTTTATCGCTTTGATCAACAAATCATACATGCGGAAAGCAGTAGTATCCGCGATAGCTTATTGAGTGAACGACCGAATGTTCTTGAAAGAGTTCGGTTGCAGAACCTACCATAATTATTGGAATTGCATTTTGTTCAACGTGCAATTTGAAAATTATGAAGTTAAACAGTAACTCTCAGAAATAAAGTGCAGTAAATAGTGAGTCTTCTCAACGTTTGGACATATTTTGAACTCAGTTTTCTTTTGGTGCGGAATTCTGACTGATTGCTCGCCCCTTTATATTGTAGTTCAACACAATCCCACATATAATGTGTGAAAGATCATGTTAAAGCCCCGTCACCACATTTTCCGATGGATCGGTTGATGTGAAGACGGGGCTGTTTGCAGTTAGATTTTAGTACGATATATAATTACTTAGTTGTGCTCACAGCGTTCGGCTCCCGGCGTTGCGATGTTGTCAATCCATCGATTGCAGTTACTCGGTAGAAACAACGCCCGGTCACACCCGTATCGATAAAAGTAGTCGTCGTTCCACTAACCGAGCCTACCAGTGTTCCGGTTTCCGGGGGATTGAAGTATCCGTTCACGCTTCGATAAATCCGGTAGCCGGCTACTTGATTTTCCGGCGGTGTCCAGCTTAACAACGCTCCGGGATTCAGATACTGAATTGTTAGCAGGGATGGCGAACCCGGTGGTTGAGGGATCACAAAGCCGGAAAATGCCGGTTGACTCCATTTCCCATTTTCATCACGAACCCGCACAAACAACGAGTGATTTCCCAGCGAAACACCGGTTAACGATAGCAGGAAATTCGCATGTACCGAATCGGCATTGGCAATGGCAACTGAAGTGGCGTTTCCAATCCCCGGATCGTTATCGAGGAAATATTCGGCACGAGTGATATTCGGTGTCGTTTGGTTGTAATTTCCGTTCCAAAAACACCGCGAAATCGGGTGCGACCATTTCTCTGACTGATCTTTCACCCGAATCCAAACCTGATGAAACCCATAAGACATCGATGTTAGCGGTACCGTTACCGATGCTCCCACCGAATCGCCAGTGATTATCGGAAGTGGTGTGCCAAAACCGGGGCTAGCGAGTGAGTCGAAACTGTATTCGACACGAGTGATGTTTTGTGATGCCAGTTGTTCTAACCAAAATGGCCGGTAAACCGGGAGCGACCATTTATTATTCTGCGCCCGTACCCGAAACCCAAAGACATGCATCCCTGGTCCAACATTCGGTAACGATGCAATAAACTGCATACCCACCGAATCGGCAGGGGTAACAATTACGGTATTTGCCGCGACAGCTCCCGGATCGGTATCAAGAAACCACTCCGCCCCGGAAACCGTTGTCGATGGCAGATGCTCGATCCAAAGTGGTCGCGTCGTCGGTAACGACCAGTTACCTGCGCGATCATTAACCCGGATACCAAGTACATGGAAACCGGGACTCTGGGTAGCAACTGGCACCGCGAAGCTCACCGAAACCGAATCAGATTCCCGGAAGATAATCTCACTCCCGTGGGTTGGACCGGGATCGA
>JAOTSC010000084.1 GCA_030247525.1 bacterium
GCTCATAATTGTGAACCAACTCATGCGCGACCACCGCGGCAAGTTCGTCGGAGGATTTCACTTCGGTGAGTAATCCCGTCAATACGCAAATCAGATCGGGCGAACAACTGCCTGAGGTGGCAAACGCATTCCAATCGGACGACTCCATGACATAGACCGGATAGTTGCGTAAGTAGCCGCGTGGTTGAAATGAGGAGATCACCGCTTGCAGTTTATCCGCTCCAGCGCCGGAGTACTGTGAGGCAAGGTGGTAGCGTTTCCCGCCCATCTCCTTGGAGATGAGTTGCATAAACTGTTCTGGGGTGTACACCGCGTAAACGACAGGCGCGGTCAGGGTACCGAGGAGGCACAATAATAACCAGTGGGCTTGCTTCATCTCTCGTCCAAAATTCTGTTACTCGGAAAGATACGTATTGAAATCCCCGGTTACGAGTGGTATTTTATTCCACACTAACCCGTGGAAAGGAATTTACCATGCCGTGTTGCCGTAAACCAGCCGGAGAAGCACCGAAAGCCGCCAAACCCGAAAAGAAGGAAACTGCGAAAACCGCCGCCAAAAAAGCTCCCGCGAAGAAAGAGAAGTAACCACACCTCAGCATCGCACCTCTCACTCCGATTGGATAACCGGAGTTATGTCGTTTGTCTTCGCTTCTCTGTTACTCACACGAAAGAAATGACCGCGACATTCTTTGCCGCGGTCACTCCAACATACCATTTGCGAGGGTTTACGCGCCCCAGAGGTGCATCGTATTGACCGGTTTGCCCATCAGTTTCAGGTAGTAGAAGAGTTGGCCTTTATGTTGCATCAGATGATTCGACATCTGCATACAACGCTCACCCAGCTTACACTCCATTTGATCCCACGGTGCTTTGGCGATTTCGGTGGCGAACCGCTCTTCCGGATTGGCATCGAGCATCTCAAACGCTAACTTTTTATCCTCGGCGAGTAGTTTCTTTGCTTCGGCGACACTGGTTACCGTTGGCATTTTCTCCGCCGGGGGCAGCATATCTTCTTCGCTTGCCTTACTCGGATCGAAATCCGCCGGCATGCCCCAATCGCCCGTACAGAAGCCTTTCACACAGAATCCGCAAGCATTCGTCATGTGATGCAAAACTTGTCCGACTGTCATCCAATTCGTTCCCGTTGCCGGTTTCCAATTGAGTTCGTCGTCGCTCACCATATCCATTAACTTTTCTGCTACCGCGTATTCGTACTCGAAGCTTCCGCGTAGCATTTCTTTCCAGTTGACCATCGTTTCCTCCAATTAGGTATAGGAATATCGGTAGCGATTCCATCGAATGCAAACAATTCTATCAAATAAAACAAGTGAATGAATTTAAGACACTTCCTTCACAGTCGCGAGGATTTCTTGCGTGGTTTGTACGACTGCAAATCCCAATGATAGTGCGTGTAATGTCGCATGATGGACAAGCTCGCGCGGCGTTGCCGGGAAGTCGGGACAACTCACCGCATCGTTCACAAAGTAGACGTAATAGTCGAGATCGTGGGCATGGCGTGCAGTCGATTCGCAACAGATGTTCGTCATGAATCCGGTGATCGTTACGGAATCGATTTGCAGCGCAGTCAACATCGTTTGCAAGCCCGTTCCGACAAACGACGAGTAGCGATGCTTCGTGATTTCCAACCGATTCGGCAGTAGTTTTAGATGCGGCGGATAATCGACCGCAGACGATCCTTCGATAAATGCGCTCACCCGCGGCGTGCCTGTAAAATCAAACATCCGGCCGGTATCACCATCGGCGGGAAGTGCATGACGAATGTATATCACCGGCTGATGACGCTTCTCGTAGATTTCAATCAGCCGGTTGATCTGCGTGACTATTTCCCGATGGTTGTCGATGTATAGTTTGCTATCGGGAGTGCAATAAACATTCTGTACATCGATAACGAGGAGTGCGCTGCGCTCTAACATGATTTCTTCTTTTTATTATTATAAGATTGCTTCGTCGTCCGCCGTACGGCGGATTCCTCGCAACGACATTACACCTAACACCATATACCTTTCACTCGTTTACTCGCCGCCGCCACCATCTGATG
Source organism: bacterium (assembly GCA_030247525.1). Classification (NCBI taxonomy): domain Bacteria; species bacterium. The sequence goes on from JAOTSC010000084.1 coordinate 2,060, forward strand.
CACCGCCGATGGGAGGAAGATAGACCGGACGAAAAATGGTATCGATGATTGTCCCATCGACCCACTTCACCACCCCAATCGCATCGTTAGTGATTTCCGGTTTTGCCGGCGCGCCGCCGCAGAGATCGTCGATTTCTTCCTTTAGCGATGCAATTGTGCGCAATGGTAGTCCACTGTTTTTGGTCGCATCGATGAGATCCTGTCGCAATGGATTGATCGCAATCCCGCGCTCGGTGATAATCACATCGATGAGTTCCCCGGGACCGCACAATGTCGTTACCCGATCCACAATCACCGGAATGCGGTCGCGGAATGCGGGAATCGGTAGAATTGTGCATTTCGAGAAGAGGCAATTCTGCCAGCCACCGATGCCGTGCAGCATTTGACCGTCGCTATGCGTAACGACATTCGCATTGAAGTTGAGATCGACTTCGGTCGCGCCGAGTACCACCACATCGATTAGCGAGGCGAAGTTTCCTTTACCGTGCCAATTGTACGAAGTGAACGGCGACGTATTGACGTGGCCGGGATTTTCGCGCATCGAGCGAACGCCGTCAAGATCGAAGGTTTGTCCATCGAGGATGTAATCGGTGAGTCCCATTTCGAGCATTTCGACGAGGTACTTGGTCGAACCACCGCGGACGAAGCGCGCTTTTATCTGCTTGCGAATCATCATCTCTTTGAGATAAATCGCAAAGGCGAGCGAAGTGCCGCCGGCGCCGGCTTGGAATGAAAAACCGTCGCGCAGGATTCCCGCCGCTTCGACGAATTTCGCTGTCAATTCGGCGAGATAGAGGCGGTCGGGCGACTTCGTAAGTTGAGTGGTACCGCTGACGATTTTCGACGGTTCGCCGACTTTATCGAGCACGACGACGCAATCGATATTCTGTCCGTGAATCTGCCATGGGATACAGGGGAACGGGACGAGATTATCGGTAACGACAATCGAATGATCGGCATATTCGGAATCGACGAGACCGAAACCGAGCAACCCGCATGCCGAGGGACCACGGTCGCCGGTGGCATTCCCCATCGGGTCGGCAGTCGGTGCGGCGATAATGGCGATGTCGATATGGACTTCGCCGTCCTGTACCGCTTGCCAACGTCCGCCGTGACTGCGCAATACTGCCATACTCGGGAGCATTTTCCCTTCGGAAACGTACCGTCCGAGCGGCCCGTTGAGCGAACCTTCGATGTGGTGAATGACGCCCGATTCGAGATGGCGAATCATCGGCGCATGGCACGGAAACGCCGCCGAGGGGAACCAACGCAGACCCTTCACACCCAGCTCTGCGGCGATATCGAACACTTGATTCATGATCAAGTCGCCGTTGCGGAAATGGTGGTGCGAGGAAATCGTCATCCCATCGCGCAGCCCGCACTTGATGAGTGCATCGCGCAACGACGGAACGATCTTGTTGCCGTCGAGCGGATAATTTTGACATGACCGAATCGGTGGCGCGGCTTTGCGTCCCGTCGGTTGATACTTCCCGACCCCTTGGAATGGAACACTCTCGATACCATTCACAATTTCCGGGACGGGGCGATTTGCGGAATTCGTAATCATATAAACTTACCAGCTTATAATAAATCAATAGCTCGAACAAAGACTTTGCCTTCTTCGCAAAGTAGTCTCAACTTTTTGCTAAGTAGCTCCTTTAATTCTATTTTATTTTCAAATACATAATGCAAATCTTGCCCATCAACAAGAAAGAAGATTGGTTGCTTTCCTCTGGTCAATGCATCTACAGCATTGCTCGTGAATCCATTATATGAAATAAATATACCTCGTGTAAATAGCGATTTTCCAGTTACCTTCTCTCTGAAATTTGACAATGGTGCTTCAGATAAAGGATATTTTTCCCATTTCGCTTCGATTAAATAAATCTCTTTTTCAAACTCCAACGAACCATCGATTTCCTCACCGACAACTCTAAATGCTTTTCTTGGAGACAAACCACTATGCTCAAACAATCCATTTAATACAATCTCAAATTCTTTTCCTGCTTTTTGCCGATTTTCCATGTTCATTATTCCGTAATATTGATCTTTTATCTGATTAAACTCATGAATTTTTAATGAAACATCTACTGTTAATAACTCATCTTTTCTTTTTTCTTTCAAGTAGTCTTCTTTCACACTATCTAAACCTTCTTCAAGCGAAAATAGAAAACCAGAATCCCACAACTCTGGAAATTTAAACTGAACTTTTAACAAAAGACCGTTTAGAAGTTCGATTTCCTGCTTCGTGACAGGTTTATTCTGTTTTTTTCTATATGTGATACCATTGCGTACTACTGAGATTAGTAGTTTTTCAAATGTGCCTCTTTCATTCACCAAAGTCCTAAACATTAGTTCTGAGATGGCTTTTTCCTTACTTCCACCAATCCAGTAGTTGCCCAAACCACATTCTGTGGCGATATTCTCAAAACACCTGTATGCTTTTCCCCAACGAAGATTTGCATTTCCAGGTAAAAAATCATAAAGCAAATGAGCAATCTGATCTGCTACGAATGCTACTTGTAAACTTTCCATTTACATCCCCTTTCCAAGAAAATGAAACGACTAATTTGACTTTCCTTTCGATTTCGTACGGTTCCTTAGAGTTTACACGTTTTTACCCTATTGTGGCAAGAGTAGGGGTCGAAACGCTTCGACCAGGTTTTTGTTCGGGCGCAAGCGTTTGCGCCCCTACAGAGTGTCGGGCAAGAGTGCCCAACCTCCAAGTGCGGGCGGACGTGGGAGTCCGCCCCTACCCCGTAGGACAGACACTCTTGTCTGTCCACTATCTTGTGCCCGTTGGAGATATCATTGCCAACGTACGGTTTCGTGATGGTTACGGGCATCCAAGCCTGTTCGTTCTTTTCGGGCGGACACGATGGTCCGCCCCTACCCCGCGTCAGAGAATTGTCGGGCAGGAGTGCCCAACCTCCAATTCATTTGGATTTTCGGAAGCGCTCTTTCTGCTCTTTGCTCATTTTCTCGGTGGCGTATTGGAAGATGAGTCGCGCTGCCGTGTCTTTGTATTTCAATAGGAACGCTTCCACCGGTTCGGGATCGCGTTTCCATGCTTCGCGTAAGAACCAGCCAAGCCCTTGGTGGACGACGCGCTCCTGATCCTTCATGAGCGGTTCGACGAAGGCGAGCAGTTTCGTCAGCGTACCCACTTTCAATACGTCGGCTTTCTTGCGAGTCTCGGCATTGTCGCGTAAGTAAATCAGGAGCGACACCGGCACCGCGCGTCGCCGCCACTTTGACTCCATCGTCCGCCATTCCTTGAATGCTCGATAATCGATTACGCCGTCGAGCAGAAAGTAACTCATCGTGTCGCCACAGAGATAGTCGCTATGCGCCCAATTGCGAACGCCATCGTCAAACCACTTCCCCACCCGCTCAAAGGTCTCCGCCGTAAACTCTTTGCGGAATTTCATGAGCCAGGTAATCGCGAGCGAACCCTCCTCATACTTCGGATGACGAATCAAGATATCGGCGAGATCGAGGAATCCGGAGAAGTCGAGCTCTTCCGAATACTTCGCAAATAACTCTTCACGAATCTTTTCAAATACACCCGTGGGTAGTCCGTACGCGTCATAACCCTCTTTGAAATAGTAGGCGTATTTCTTGACGATTGCCGGGTCGCCGTGTTCCGCGAGTCTTGTCTGAATTTCCGTTACCATCGCCGCCAATTGTTTCGTAGTTGGCGGTTTCTTCTTGGTTGGTACTTCTTTTTTCGTTGGACTCATGGATTTCTCCGATCCGTAGGACAGACACCCCGTCTATCCACAAAAACAGTGGTGGTTACAAGGTTCTAAGCCCGTACGGTAGGGGTCGTTCGTGAACGACCCGTTTTTCTATCGGGCGGTTCGCGAACCGCCCCTACCCCGCGTCAGAAAACTGTCGGGCAAGAGTGCCCAACCTCCATTGTCGAGGTCACGAATAATTAACAAGGACAGACAGCGGCGTCTGTCCCTACTGTGACATTAGAGAATCGCGGCGCTGGAGGCGATTCTGTTTCGTGCGATCGAATTCCTGTAAGATCGTTTGAATGGTTTTGTTGTCACGATGCGTTCGGCGAATCAACGGTAAAGGGTCGATGAATTTTCCATTTTTCAAGAGCGACCAATGCAACTGTGTTTGATACGCATTCCCTTCCGGCTGGAATATTTCCCCGATGACGTCGCCACGTTTCACCGCTGCGCCTATGTAAGTCATCCACTCCGAGATATGTAAATACATCGTCGCAATACTATCGCCATGATCGATGGTAATGCTGCCGCCCCACTGCTTACCTCTGCCGACTGCGGTCACAACGCCATCTCCAGCTGCTACCACAACAATCGTATCGGAATAGAAATCCAATCCCATGTGTTTGCGAATCCGAACGCCGCTACGCCAATCGTCGCGCCGAGTACCAAACCACGGGAGTCCATCCCGCACGACATCGATCGGCTCATATAAAATCGAACGCTGCAGAAAAGTATTTACGGTGCATTCACGAATAGGAACAGCGATTTCAATACCGTCGATCTGTAGTAACATGGGCGGGGATGCATTCGAAGCAACCGCAATGAGAAAGAACAAAACAGTGATAATCTGCCGGGATTGCTTCGTCACTACTTTCCTCGCAAAGACAAGCGCGCCGACAGGATTGTCTACGCAACAGAATTGGGCGTATGCCATACGCCGCTACGATTGCTTCCAATCTGCCGCCAGTTTGCCATAGGCGACCGCCATATCGATCGTGCGCACGGCACGCTTTACCACTGGTGGATCGATCATTTTGCTTCCGAGCGACACCACTCCAAGTCCCCGCTTCTGCGCATCGTCGAAGGCGACGACAATTCGTTTTGCTTTAGAAATCTCATCCTCAGTCGGGGTAAACGCTTCGTTGATAGGAGCGATTTGTCGTGGATGAATGCAGCCAATGCCATCGAATCCCATCGCGCGCGATTGTTCGACTGATTTTCGTAATCCCACCATATCGGCAACGTCGGAGTAAACGGTATCGATTGGTTGCAAACCGGCGGCGCGAGCGGCATTGATAATCATACTGCGAGCGAAGAACGATTCTTTGCCATCGAGAGTGCGCTGCGTACCGAGATCGGCGGTGTAATCTTCGAGACCAATCGCTAATGCGACATTGTTCGGACTCGCGGTCGCAATCGACAATGCGTTTAATATGCCGAGCGCGCTTTCGATAATCGGCATCAAAAATACCGGTTCGGTTCGACCGCACCGCTTCGATACTTCGGCAATTTTTGCGTCGACTTGATGCATTTGATCGGCGGTTTCGATTTTCGGCAGTAAAATGAGATGGACGTTATGCGGAACGATTTCTTCCAAATCCGCCAAACCCAACGCCCCTTGATTAACACGCACCAATCGCTCCACGCCAAAGAAATCGATCACCCGCAGCGCATTGCGGACGATGAACCTCGCTGACAGTTTCTCGGGTGGCGCGACCGAGTCTTCTAAATCGAGAATGATGCCGTCCGGTTTATGCAATCCAGCATTCAACATCAGTTTCGGTTGATTTCCGGGAATGTAAAGCCGGCTGCGTCGCAAGTGCTCCCGCGACGACTTATATCGGCAAAACTCTTTCCATTCCGGCAGCGCCGCTCGCTTGCAATCGGGGAATGCTGTCTTTACGACCGCTTCGATCCGTGCCATAATCACAAACGGAAGTGCGCCGGCATCGTCGATCTGCAATGTCCCGTGTTCGATTCCGAGTTCGTGGAGAGTGTCAAGAGAAAGCTCTCGAATCGAATCGCCGTACATCACTTCAACTTTGGTGTTGACAGAAATGGAAAGCCCACCAGTGGTTTCCGGGGTGAACTCAACGCGGCAATCAGATTTATTTTGGGTGTTGCCGCTGGTAAAGGAGGTCATATCGGCTCCTGCAGAGTGGAATCGGGTTATACTTTATACATTGTATAAAATAATGGTCGCGCAGTTGCTCGGCAAACGGCATTTGAGCCATCTTCACAAGAAAACGGGCGGATACAACACCCGCCCGGTCGTTAGAAACTTCTTACTATGGTATGTTTATCGCGAATAATCAATCTCGAGTGCGATAAACTCGTTGCCGGGAAGTAAATCCCAAATCTCAAAAGTGTGGTGATTGTCGTCGATGAATTTGTAAACGTACTTCACATCCTTATCCTTCTCACCGGTAGTCGGTTCATCCATCTTCCCCATCAATGTAATCGTTTTCCCATCGGCACTCGCTTCACCATACGCGATTATTATCGCCGTAGTCATGTTGTCGATCCAAAACAGATTGTACTTCTGTTTGAAGTTATCGTAACCAAGGTAACCAATCCCTTCATAGGGCATATCCATCATTTTACCGGTGTAATGGAACTGAAGGAACCGTCCTTCCATAACTGATTCATAGGAACACACAGAACTCGATTGCTGTGGAGGAGCATCCGGTCCCATGAACATTTTCATTTCCGCTTTCCAATCACCTTCTAACTTTTTGAACGATTCGTGTGGTTTAGATGGAGACGCGTACTTTTGCCAAAGTGCGAACATCTCCTGCATCTTCTTCTCATCCATGCTTAGTCCCCCGTTATTAGCGTTCTTTCCAGCGTCTTGGGCAAACAATGAGCCTGCCAAGAATACAATAGCAATGACTGTTATGCTTAAGCTACGAATTGATTTACACATTGTTCTTACCTCCTTTTGCGAAGAAAAGGAAACTACAAAAAGCGATTTTGCATTTGCAAATCGCTCAGTACTCTTTAGAAAAAAAATGGGAATCTACTGATTGTCAGGGGATATATTTAAATCGAGGAGGGCGGAATTAATGTACTCTTTCGGAATCAAGTTATCGAATTCACGTATCCGTTCGAGTACCTTGGCGATGCGGTCGCACTGTTTAATCATCATCGCTAATTTTTCGCGAAGAACTGTCTCATCCTTCATGGTGGACATTTCGAGAAGACGAAGCGTCCCGTGTACAATAAAAAGGGGATTGTTGATTTCGTGGTTGTAGGTGATTACCATTTGTCCAATGGCGGCGTGGCGTTCCCGGATTGCGATTTGATGGTTTGCATCCTCTAAAGCGTGGTTCTTTTCCTCTAACTCATGTTGCTGGAGCTGCAGTTTTTCATTTGCCCCTTGCACTTCCGAATACAACGCCACAACACCGCGATTTGTTTCGAGCAACTCCTCTTGTAACGAGGAGATTTCCTGTTTCAAGGTTTCGATTACTTTCAGATAATCAGACTCGATGTCGGTTACAGCATTCACAATTCGTTCAATGCCAATCTTCCTAACACTAAAGTCGCGTCGTCATTCGGTCGGGCATATTTTCCCAACAGAGTTCGCGCACACTCATACAAGTTGTATTGCCCTTTTGGTACACAGTCAATCAACCAATCACTCGTCAAACCATCGCTAAACATCGCGAAAATCATTCCATCAGAAACCTGATACTCCATTACTTTTGCTCGCGGTGTTTCCAAACCAACCGTACCATTGAAATTCACAAACCGGGTTTCGACGCCGTTGCTGAGCGTGGTGAGAACGTTTCCGACCCCAAGATACTCAATGCGTGAACTACGAGCGTGAATTCGAGCAATCGAAACTGCAGCGCCTCGGGTTTTTCGCAACTCACTATGCAAGATAGCCAGCAGTTGCTCTAACGGAATTCCAGCATTTTGCTCGATGATCCGTATCGCCATCGAAGACGCTTCGTAAGCTATTGCTCCGTGACCTAATCCATCGGCTAATGCAATCAAAGTTGTATCGCCGAGATGGATAACGGTCGCCTGATCCCCATTCGTCGATTCTCCCGGAAACGGACGGGTGACAACGACAAACGCTCCTATCGGTTGATGGGAAACTTGTTTACCGCTTTTCGCAATCCGGACTATCGCGCCTCTGGGATGATTCTTTAGTAGTTCCACGCGGTCGCAAAAACGGCGAACGGCTGGTATCCCACCGCCAAGCGATTTACCGTTCGATATTCCTTCCGACACTAAATGAGAATCGTTTATTCCCGGACCAAAATCGATAAAATCAATTATCAATTCCCGATGATGGTCGATTGGTGCACTGTACATTTTCACAACACCATACCCGCCAGCGTGTCGGGAAATGTTTGTTAACAACTCGCGAATGACAATTTCCAGTTCGTGAAAATCTCGTTCGACAAATCCGAGTTGCTTGGCAAAGAACATACCACGCGCAACAATTGTAGGAATATCGGCAATAGAATTGAACTGGATGGTTTCCAGTGCGGCGCCGGGGTCAGGGTAAATGTTTATTTTACGGGTAATACCTTCGAGCGCCATGCAATCCCCTACGCCAATGGCGCAATTGTTCGATTTGTCATCCGTAATGCCGCTTCAATCGCTCGCGACAACTTCGACTTGGTCAATATCTTCGATAAATCGACTCCGAGGTGAATTAAAGTTTGGGCGATTTCCGGATTGATACCAGAGATAATTGTTTCAGTGCCCAGCAACCGGGAAGCTGCTACTGTCTTGATCAAATGGGATGCTACTAACGTGTCAATAATCGGCACACCGGTGATATCGATAATTACGACAGTGCTTTCAGTTTCCGTTATCCGCTGTAAAATATTCTCAGTGACCTGTTGGGCGCGAACACTGTCGACGGCTCCAATGAGTGGTAATGCAAGTATCCCCTCGGCAATTTGTATCACCGGCGTCGAAAGCTCCATTACGACATTCTGTTGGTCGCGCAGTCGTTGGATCAGGGCCGTTTGCTTCTGGTGGTTACGGATATTCTCCAGCGCTGCCGCCATTTGGTTAGCAAACAACTCGAGCGGCAATAACGTGGAAATGGTGGGGCGCTTGCCGTCGCTGGGATCATCGACGTTAATCAGTCCGACAATCGCTCCGTCTGGATTGAAAAGCGGGATAAACAGAAAATCGTCGGGATGCCACTCGGCACTCTCGTTATAAGTGCGACGGCTCTTCAAGCCTTCCATTTGCGAACGATCGTGAGGAATGTAATAGGAACGGCCGATTAAGAAGTCGTCGATCAATTGATGACGGGTATCTTCGAGGGTACGTCGCGGCATCGTCCGCAATTCATCCATTTCTGCCGGGGTAATTCCCGCAAATGCAGCTCGCCGGAATGTATTGTCGATTTCGATCACCGAAACCACGCAACGTTGAAAGGTCGAATGAAGAATAATCGAATCTGCCGTTAACTGGCATAGTTGATCCATATCGGTTATCCGCAGATAACCCGAGGTAGCTTCCAGAAGTCCCAATAAACTCTCAAGCGTCCCTTTTTCGTTACCCATCGTTGTAATCCTTCTCGATCTTGCTTGTCATCGCAACCATTTGATTGTCGTAATTACGGTTCCTTTGCCTAACTCCGACCAAATCGAAAACTCATCCATTAACCGTTTGGAACCCGGCATCCCCATCCCCATTCCGCGGTGGGAGCTCCATCCTTCTTTTAATGCAAGGTCGACATTCGCTATTCCGGGTCCGTTATCGGAAAAGGTCATTTTCAGCCCGGATTTATCTTCGTTTGTCGCTCGTTCGATTTTCACAACCCCGGTTTTTGCATACTCAAAGATATTGCGTGCCAACTCACTTGCTGCGGTGGTAATTCGTGTTTGATCGACCAACGAGAAACCAAGGTTCTTTGCGTATGTCCGGCACTCCTGCCGACAAATGACGACATCTTTCTCTTCGCGAATCTCTACGATTTTCGTATCCATCACCGGTGCTTCGCTAATTTATTCAATAATGCGATGCCGCTCTCAAGATGCAGACTGGTATGAACCATATCAAGATTAAGACCAAGTTCGACCAGAGTTAATGCCACCGCCGGCTGCATCCCCACTAAAACGACTTCGCAATCCATCAGTCTTGCCATCCGCGCGGTGTCTCCCAAAAGTCGACCGAGGTAGCTATCGACCATATCAACTACGGAAATATCGATCAATACGCCTCTCGAGTTCGTTGCTTCGATTCGGGTTAGGATATCGTTTCGCAATTCACTCGCAGTGTAATCGTCCATATCAATTTGGATTGGTACGATTAAATAATCGTATAGTTTTAGTATGGGAACAGAGTGCTTAAACGAACGCATAAAAAAACAATCCAATGAATGCACCGGGGAAAATCTCGGTGAGGTCAACCGGGAAGCTGAGCAAGCTAACAGAAAAGAATGAGATGTCCATGTAACTTTTCCGATTCATTGCCCTTTCATCTGCATAATACACACGCAGGAAGCTGTTTGCAACAGATTTGCTCGTATCTGCCGAATATTCAAGCACAAATTGTCAGTTTATCATTGGAATCTTCGAAAAAATCCTTTTTCCGATTCATAACAATTTTGAAACTATTACCACTCAAAGGTAAAACCACCAATGGGGAAGAACCCGGACTGGTAGCGAGTAATCTGTTCCTTTGTCTTACGGTTCCAATACGTATTGTAGAAATTCTGACGGTTGTAGATGTTCTCGATCGAAAACCACGTTACCAAGTTCCAGTTCGTAAAGAAGAATCGGTAATCGTAACGCAAATCGAGTCGATGGTAAGGTGTACGTCGTTCCGAGTAAACGTGTAAGGTATCATACACCTGATAATTCAATTGTTCTGATATCGATTCCATCAACGGCGTATAAGGTGCGCCACTCGCATAAGTCCACTTGAAGCTAAATTCGACCCGATTGTTGGGTTTCCACCCGCCGACTATGTTAGCCACTACGGGCGAATCGAACTGTCCCCATCTCCCAACACCATCGGCCGGTGTATAACTCGTGCGTGACCAACTCGCCGATGCGATTCCGTACAGTCCGTCTTTCAGTTTCTTTTGAAACATCATTTCAACACCATAACTTCGTCCGGTTCCGTCATTTGAGACTGCATCAAAGGTGCCGACTCCGCCATACTCCGCACCAGCATTCTGTAAACTGCCCCAACGATATCGCTCACTTGTGACCGGAACCTGCCGGTATCGTTTGTCATACATTTCAAAAGTAAGCCGGGTGTCGTTGTTTAATATGTGCTCGTATCCTATTACAGCATGCTCTGCTAACATGTTCTTCAAGTGTTGATTAGATAGATTCCCAGCCAAAATCATGAGTGGAGGCGTCTGAGCAAACAGTCCGTAGGAAAAGGTTAGCTTTCTCTCCGCATCGATCCGGTAGGTAGCGCCAAATCTTGGCGACCAGTTCGAAGCCTCTGAGAAATCGAAGTAATCATAACGAACACCGGTGTTCAAAATCCAAAACGGACCGAATGAACGAGTGATCGAAAGATAACCGGCTGCTTTGTAGGAATTCTCTGCAACAAAAGCTGATTGGTACACTGGATTGTTAACTGGAGTGCCATTTTGAATGGTCGTGATAGGTTCCCACCAGTAAACCGTGTAATCAAACCCGACTTGCTTCCATTGGACTCCCGTATTTACTTCGGTGTTTTTGTTGAGACGGAAATTCCACTCGTTTCGAAAATCGGTTTGCCACTCAGTCGAGAAATTGTAAAATGCGCGGTTATATGCTTTTGTCTCAAAAGATTCGAGTGTGTCGATGGTGGTGATATAACGGGCGCGATCATGGGAAACAATCACTCGAGTGAAACCCAGTTTCGGGAACATCCGGGTATAGTTTACACCAACGACTCCGCTGACCGATTTCCAATGCAAGTCTTCGGTAGCCGGATTTTCACTATCCTCAAGATCGGGATCGAAATGAATGTTATTTTCACCGGCAATCGCTAACAGCGTCAAGCGATCCCGTTCCGAAACTGATTGTGTTGTCTTGAGTTGGAAATCCTGATACTTAGGCAAAGCACCATAATTCATCAAACCGCTAATCAGATCAAGATAGCTCTTGCGGTAACTGGTTAAGTATGTGCCCCGTTTTTTTGCGAGTGGTCCTTCCAATGTGACCCCTGCACCGGCAAATCCGATATAACCGCTCCCGGTAAACTTAGGTGCCCCTTCCCGATAAGTGACATCGATAACCGCCGAAGTCTTGTCGCCAAAACGTGCGGGAAAGCCACCCGATAGAAAGTTTACTTCCTGAACAAAATCGTTGTTAACCATACCGATAGGGCCGCCGGTAGCCCCTTGCGTTCCAAAATGATTCGGATTAGGAAACTCAATGCCATCGATCCGAAAGAGCACTTCGGTCGGTGATCCACCTCGGACAACTAAATCGTTTCGGTCGTCACTCGTCATTTGAACGCCCGGCATTATCTGAATCGCCCGGGACAGATCTTCACGGGCACCCGGAGCGCGGCGAATCTCCTCTTGCTGCAACCGGAGTGTACTGGTAGAAATCTCAGGTGCTTGTTCAAAGGGATCGGCGAGTACAACCATTTCACTTGCTTCGTGGGACTGTGGTTCTAAGTCAATGGTCAAGTACGAAGTTCTGCCCGGCGAGATTGTGATATCGGAGCGAATTGCCTCTCGATAGCCCATCGCAGAGAATCGAATCGAGTAAGTACCTAATGGTACATTTTCGATACGGTACTTACCATTCAAATCGGATTGAATCCCAAGTTTGGTGTTCACCAAGAGGATGGAGGCTCCCGGAATTGCCTCTTGGGTTTGGCGGTCACGCACATATCCATGGAGAACGCCGTTTGATTGAGCAAAAAGTGGTAAAACCGATATTAGAACGAGGTAGAGGCTTGCAAACCGTTTGCATTTAAGAAACATTGTACGATCTCCGGAATGGTTGCAAAATATATATTTTTATATATAATAT
>JAOTSC010000085.1 GCA_030247525.1 bacterium
ATACGAGATAGCTGAAACGTTCAAGCAATCGTATTTGATCGGCAATAAATCGCTTGGTTTAGTCGGCATCACCGGTTTCATAATGGGTCTCGTGCTAACGATCCAGTCTCGTCCAACGTTGGCACAATTCGGTGCTGAGTCGTGGCTACCAGCTATGGTGGCAGTTTCCATTGTTCGGGAAATCGGCCCGATTATGACTGCTCTCATCTGTTCAGGTAAAATTGGTTCCAGTATAGGCGCAGAACTCGCATCCATGAGAGTTACCGAGCAGATTGATGCAATGCAGGTTTCGGGTACTGATCCATTTAAATACGTCGTTGTTACCAGGGTGTTAGCGGCGATGTTTATGATTCCTGTTCTTACGATTTTCTCCGATGCGTTCTCCTTCTTTGGATCGTATTTGGGAGTCAATCTACAAGAGGATGTGAGCCTCGATTTATTTCTTTCGCAAGCGATGACACGACTAACCTTTACCGATGTTATACCTGCCTTCATCAAGACATTTTTCTTTGGATTCGCAATCGGGATCATCGGCGCATTTAAAGGGTACAATGCCAACAGCGGCACGGAAGGAGTTGGTAAAGCAGCGAATTCAGCTGTCGTGATGGCTTCGCTTTGGGTTTTCATTATTGATTTATTTGCGGTGCAGATCGTTAACATCTTTTCGCTGCAGCAGGTATAGCGGAATGGAATTACAACATTAAGGACTGAGATGGGTGGGGAACAACAAGCTCAGAAAGCTGTAGGTACGAACGACTTTGTAATCGAGCTTCAGCATATCAAAAAATCGTTCGGAACCAGCGATGTGCTAAAAGATATCTCCTTTTCGGTAACAAAGGGAGAAAGCTTGGCAGTGTTGGGAAAGTCGGGTACTGGAAAATCGGTGCTTATAAAGTGCATTGTGGGACTGATTGAACCGGACGATGGAACGATTATTCTCTTCGGAAAGAACACCGCGACAGTCAAGAAAAGAGAACTTACGGAATTGCGGAACAAAATCGGTTTCCTTTTTCAGAGTGCTGCCCTGTACGACTCGATGAGTGTGAGGGAAAATCTTGAATTCCCGTTGCGGAACATGCAACAAAAACCGACGCGCGCGGAAACCGACGATCTCGTTAAGGATGCATTACAGAGTGTCGGATTGTCTAATGCCATCGACAAAATGCCTTCGGAACTATCGGGTGGTATGCGCAAACGGTTGGGACTTGCCCGAACTCTAATTCAGAAACCTGAGATTATGTTGTATGACGAACCTACAACAGGACTCGATCCGATTACCGCACGCGAAATCAATGCTCTAATTCTCGATGTACAAAAAAACTTTCAAACAACATCAATCATCATCACTCACGATATGGAGTGTACAAAAACCACTTCAAACCGGATCATCGTGTTGGGTGAAGGGCACTGTTTGGCAGAAGGCACATTTGAGGAACTGGAAAAATCGGACGATAGCAATGTGAAATCATTCTTCGAATGGGCAGCCAGTTTGCAACAACAAAATAATTCTTTGCGATAAAGGAGAGTTCTCCATGGTCAAAAAATCATCGACCCACATTAAGCTCGGAATATTTGTAACGAGCGGTCTCATCTTGTTTGCTTTTGCCATTTACGTAATCGGCATGAATCAGCAATTCTTCAATAAGACATTCCATATCTATGGAGTCTTTAGTGATGTAAGTGGATTGCAGGAAGGCAATAACGTAAGATTTGCCGGTATTAAAGTGGGAGTCGTCGAAAACATAACTATAGTAGGCGACACCACCGTGAGTGTCGACATCTCGATTGATGAAGATGTACGAAAATTCATCAAGAAGGACGCGATTGCTTTGATTGGAACCGAAGGACTGATGGGCAACAAAGCCCTGATTCTAACACCAGGTTCAAGTGATTCAACGGAGATAAGGGCTGGGGATACAATCAAAACAAGTCCTCCGATGAACATTGACCGTATGATGGGTACTGTTATGTTGACGAATCAGAATTTGGCGCGCATCACCGAAGATTTGTCAGATATCGTGCATACCGTTAGTGAAGGAAAGGGAACGGTTGGGAAATTGTTGATGGATACGTCTTTTCTGAATGTCCCGATTAATAATGCAATTCAGGTAACAACCGATTTGCAGGATATTGTTGCAACGATTCGCGCGGGCGAAGGTGTTTTAGGGAGACTGGTTGCCGATTCGGGGGCTGCCAAAACCATCGATACCACGTTAGTAAATCTAAAGGAGGCATCGGAGAACTTCAATAAATTGACGTTGAAAGCGAAGAAGAGTTTCTTGTTATGGGGCTTTTAAGAATATTGCTCGAAAGTTGTTCACATTTCAATTCACCCATCGTCACGTAACTTGAATGTCGATTTCATATTGCTGCTGGAACTTAACGGTTCGACTATTCGTTTATTGGTTGTAATCGCAATTCCAACATCGAAAGTACTGTAATCTTTCAAATCGTCAATTTTATAACCAGGTATCTGTGAAACTTCCATCTATTTCCCAAGCTGCTGCTAACGCACGAGACATATTCGTGCGTTTCCCCTTTGTCCTGCTTGATACTGTCGTGGGGACAGTGTGCGCGCTCATCTTAATCGATAATCAGGATACTCCCGGATCGACTGTTTTGAATCAGGTCGTATTCGGTGCAATCCTCGGATTTCCGTTGCTTATCTGTCTAACCTTTACTTCGGAAAAGTGGAAGTGGCGGAGATCGGCTTCGTTGGGTGTGCAACTCGCTGCTATACTGTTCGTCGGATTGTATTCGACGACCGTTCCGCAGAATCTTGACGGGATCCCCGGGATTCATCCAATTCGACTCCTGATGCTGACAATTGGAGCGATTTTACTTGGTTTCTCGGTACCGTTTTTTAAGCGCTATAACGAACTTGGGTATTGGCAGTTTTGCAAAGCACTATGTTTGAGAGTGTTCACCACAGTTTTTTCTGCAGCTGTTTTGTTTGGTGGACTGGCAATTGCCCTTGCTGCGCTTGACTATCTTTTTGGAGTTGATATACCCGGAAGGCGATATGGTGAATTGTTTGTATTGATCAATGGAACATTCGCGATATGGTTTTTTCTTGCAGGCATTCCCAAAGATTTGGATAGTCTTAATGATGTAACCGACTATCCGAAAGAACTCAAAGTATTCTCGCAGTTCATCCTCATCCCTTTAGTGATCATCTACTTCGTTATTTTGTATGGATATCTTGGAAAGATTCTGTTGGTGTGGGATTGGCCAAAAGGCTGGGTCAGCCGGCTTATTCTTGGCTTCGTTGCGACTGGTCTCGTTTCGCTCTTGTTAGTGCATCCGATCCGTGACCGGATTGAGAATCGTTGGATGAAAACCGTTGCCCGATGGTTCTACGTGGCGGTCATACCACTCACCATCATGCTCTTTTTAGCAGTGTGGCAGCGAATCTCCGATTACGGAATTACGGAGGGTCGTTATCTTGGTATCGCTACCGTTATTTGGCTTTGTGTTATCGCGCCGTACTTCATTTTTAGTAAACTGAAGCGAATTCTCTTTTTACCAGCTTCTCTTTGTGTCGTAGTGCTTGCTGTTAGTTTTGGTCCATGGGGTATGTTTTCCGTTTCCGAACGTAGTCAAGTGAGCCGGCTCAAACAACTTCTTGTACAAAATCACTTACTTGTTGACGGACAGGTGCAGAGTCAGCAAGACTCGCTGCCATTAGAAACCAATAGGCAGATTAGTTCGATCCTTGGTTACCTTTCAGATGTTCATGGATTCGAAGCAATCCAACCCTGGTTTCGTGAAAGTTTACTCCGAGATTCAATCAAAAATAGTGATATTTACAAAGATCCGGCACAGGTCGCAAAACTAATGAGTGTGACCTATTCTCGAGTATCGGAAGCTTCGGACGATGGAAGTATCACTTTTGCTTCTGACCGCGACTCTGCGCTTCACATTGATGGTTATGAGAGGATGTTGCGACGACAACGCATCCACTCGGGAAACACAAACCGCGAATTGTCTAACGAAGGAATTGCATACCAAGTCGGTTTGGATCTGAGTACGATTAGTGTTATGGTGGAAAATAAAACAAAGTCAATCGATACACTGCAAGTTGAACTCAAGCCGTTGGTAGATAAACTCATTACCGAATATGGCAAAGCTTCTGCAGACAAAATTCCACCCGAGAAAATGGTAATCGTTGCAACCAGCGCTTCGACGATGATCAAGATCTTTATCTCCAGCATTAACGTACAACCACATGATGGAAAATTCGAGGTTATGTCCTTTGAAGCAGATTTTGCATACAAGTATTGAGCTGAATATTCGTTGCGACTTCGAGGCTATTCATCCCGCATTACAAACTGAGATTTGGCAATTGATGCAGGAAATTGTTATCTTGCAGTACATGGTACTTGTCTAAAAAGAAGTCACGCAGAACCTGCTTTCGTAAACGCTCGAACCCCACTTTTTCGAGCGTGAAGTTGTGTTGGTGACTTCAAATCTCCTTTAAACAGAATGCAATTCGATTCGCAAAGAGTGTGTACAATCACTCTTAATGCGTTACTATCTAAAAGATTTTGGAGAATTTTTCGATGAGTCATCCTCAATTACCCGAATATTTTTACGAGTTATTCAATCCATCGCTGCCACGGCTTGGCCCCGGAAGTGACGAATGTACTAAACGAGCGTTGGATTTGCTCGGCTTGACGAACGCGCAACCAGTCGGTGAAGCAAGTGAGAAGATGCTAAGGATTTTGGATGTTGGATGCGGCAACGGCACACAGACAATCCAGTTGGCAAAGCATCTCAACGGTTCAATATTGGCGGTGGATAATCATCAGCCGTTTTTGGACGAACTCAAACACCGAGCTAACATCGCAGGAGTTTTCGACAAAATTCAACTCAGACTGGAAGACATGTGCGATCTCAAGTTAGCGGAAGGATCGTTGGATTTAATCTGGTCTGAGAGTTCGATCTTCATCATCGGTTTTGAGCAGGGGCTTAAAAGTTGGCGCAAGTTCTTGGCGCAGGGTGGAATGATGGGAGTATCGGAAATGTGTTGGCTACGTTCAGACCCACCTGCGGAGTGTGTAGAGTTTATCGACAACGTGTATCCAACAATGATGAGTATCGAAGCAAGTTTGGAAACAATAACGCGTAGCGGATATGATACTCTATCGCACTTCACTTTTCCAGAGTCGGCGTGGTGGGATTCCTTATACACCCCGTTAGAAGAGCGATTAAAAGTACATCGCAAGATGTACTTTGCCGACAACGACCGGATGGCACTAATCAATGCCATTCAAGCGGAGATCGATAATTTCCGAAAGTACTCCGAGTATTATGGATATGAGTTCTTCCTAATTCGCAAAAGCGATGATTGAGCTCTTTAGCTGATGCACTTTGGTATTATCCAACTGAATGCTTGTTAACGACACCCTCCCGAAAACAATTGTCCTTGGGGGGGTGCTCGTTTTGAATACATAGCGTTTACAAGAAATCATTTTGAAACAAGATTTGGTAATCGGCGATAGGTAGATCCTTGGCAGCACTCGCATTCAGAGTGAGTCGTAAACAGCGAATCCATTTTATAAAATGCATTATGCCATTCGATTGAAAAAGCAGATCATTTCAGCGCCAAATCCGGAAATGGATGACTCGTATTACCTTGTAAGTATCGGTTCAACGTGTACTTCACGTTCGCCGTTTTGCCAAAGTAGTATCGTCAATGTAGCATCTGCACTGGTTTTCAATGAATTTGATCGGTTTAACTTCTGAGTATCGTCGCTGCCGGAACCACATCGCATGTGCGTTGCTGCTTGTTATCGTCCATTTGATTTGTTACTCGACAGTGTTTTCTCAAACCGATTCTTCAGTAGGAACGCAGATAATCCAAAGTGTATCGCTTCGTTCGATTGAGAATGCGATGAATCGTCGGAATAGTCTCGAATCGAAACCTCTACCCTTTACGATGTTTCGTGATTTCTCGCAGATTATCGGATTTGTGGTCGATTCTACGTCGCAAGACATCGTTCTTTTAGCAACGAAACAAACAGGATTGCCGACGCTCCATCCCGATGATTTTATTGTTGGCTACAACAACGTATTTATCGACAGTAATCCGCCGTACTGCTCGCTGGATCCCGATCCGGTTGATATAAACGAAATGTCGCAAATTACTCAGGGAGCGAAGGAAAGCGGCATAAGTGATGTCGAAATTGTTTCGGAGTGGATGTTCCGGCGACTCAAACAGGAATGGGGAACCCAAAAAGTCGTCATCGAAGGTGTACCCAAAAATTCGCGTTTCGCTTGCAAGATGGTTGAAGTCGATTATCACATGAAAAAGATCTCGCTCGGTATAACCGAAATGGATTCGATAACGTCATACATCGATCGGGTAGCGGAATCGGGAGTCGAGAAGTATATCAAGACGGGAGTCACGGAATCTCCGATTTCCTTAACGCGGTTTTGGTTTCATATCGAGCTGCCGCCTGAAGAGGGTGGAACGGGACAATACCGTTTTCCGACATTTTCGGAAGCGGAAGGAATTGTGTTGATCGATCAATGCCCGATTGTACTGCTAACTGAGCAGCAACTGCTGTATGCGAAAAATAAATTGGGCAACAGTCGAAGTTCCGATCGACCAGCGCAAGAATTCGCCGATGAGTTTTCCAATCGCTTCGCGAGTGTTTCGAGGATTCATAGTGGTTATGCCGAGCTGGAAAACTACTTCCGATTAATCGCTATGCTACGTGCGATGAAATTCAAGAAATGTTATGAAAAAGCCAATTGGCAAGGTGAGCCATCTTTTACGAAGTATCGATTTACCGAAAACGAAACCTTAGCCGATACCGTTACGGGATTAGTGAATCTCCGCAAGCATCAGACAGAGGTACATCGGAATCAACAGCACTTTGAAATATTTGTTTGTCCAGTCGTGTGCGGGGGAGTCGATATGAATTTTCCGATAACTGATTCGCAATTTTCAGAAAACCGAAAAGAGGACCTTGTTGCTTTAAAACAATTGATTTTGACTGCCCGTCGAGCTGATAGTACCGGAGTTTGGTCGGTTCCAGTTCCCGATTCGCTGTTACGTCGTGTACTCCCTTGATAAACATTAGAGTAGGATCGATCCTCATTTCAAATGTGAGTTGCATTGCGAACTGAGTAGCACACTCGCAAGTGACGGCTGAAAATTCAACTTCTACGACTTATCTTACTTCCCATGACCGATGATACAACATCGAACACTCGAAAAGTGCTACACAATCCATCCTTCTTACGCCTCTGGTTGGGAAGGATTGGTATTTCGTTTGCCTACCAGATGGAAGGCGTCGCGGTTGGTTGGCAAATGTATGCGCTCACTGACAGCACGTTCTATCTCGGTTTAGTCGGTTTAGCACAATTCTTACCGATGGTTGCCTTGACGCTTGTTGTCGGACAGGTCGTAGATCGCTTCGACCGCCGGAGAATACTACAAGTCTGTACTCTCATCGAAGCGGGGTGTGTCGGAGCATTAGCTCTGGGCAGCTATCAAGGGTGGTTGACAGCCCATTGGTTGTTGCTTATAGTTGCTCTGATTGGAGCATCCCATGCTTTTGAAGGGCCATCGCTTCAATCGCTTCTGCCCAGTATAATTCCACGGGAGCTATTCCCAACTGCGGCAGCAATTTCTACTTCCGCAATGCAGACATCAAGCATTATCGGGCCCGCAATCGGCGGTTTCCTTTACACAATAAATGCATCTGTGGTTTACACAGTTTCAGCGGGTTGTTTTTTGTTTGCCAGTATCATGGTGCTGAGGATTCGCTATGATCGATCTTCCACAATAAAAGAGCCGGTGAATAGAAAGTCGATCTTCGCCGGACTACATTTCATTTGGAGTAAACCACTCGTACTCGGAGCCATCTCACTCGATTTATTTGCTGTATTACTGGGAGGTGCTACAGCTTTACTACCTGTGTTTGCGAAGGATATTTTGCATACCGGGCCAATGGGATTAGGATTACTCCGCTCCGCGCCTGCGATAGGCGCACTTATTACATCAATCTACTTAGCGCGACATCCAATACAACATCACGTTGGGAAAGTTATGTTCAATGCGGTGTTTGTGTTTGGGTTGGCGACAATTCTGTTCGGCGTATCTACCTCGTTTTATCTCTCACTATTTGCATTACTGGTATTAGGGGGATCGGATATAATCAGCGTTGTTATCCGACATACACTGGTACAACTGGGAACACCCGATGAAATGAGAGGACGTGTTAGTGCGGTTAATTCGCTCTTTATCGGAACCTCCAATCAGCTTGGTGAATTTGAGTCAGGTCTTACTGCATCTTTGTTTGGGGTAGTACCAGCAGTAGTGTTAGGAGGGCTCGGTACAATCGCAGTCGTGTTTGTATGGATGAAACTATTTCCCACGTTGAAAAACGCTGATACGATTACATAGGATGACCTGCAACGTGTGTTGTTGAAAATAGAGCAAGGTTGTGCATAAACAGTGTTCATAAACCAATTACTCACAAAATACACGGTACAGCAGGGGCAAAAGCATCGAAAATAGGTTTGAACAAGAATTCTACTTATACTGATACAATCGTCGAGCTCTCTCGTCAATTCATGAGGCTTTCAGTTTCATGTGCAAGTCATGGTAATCATGACTTCTTAGTTGCTCTTCACTGAGCAATTCGCAGGCCTCTGTCCCGGGACGATTGGTTTTTCACATTCATCTTCGGCTTCGCGACTATATAAGGTGACAAAAGAAAACAGTGGGAACCACCACGATGTCCCGAAAGGATTACAAATGGTAAATATCTACGTAGGAAATCTCGGTTACGATGTAACTGAGAGCGATCTCAGATCGATGTTTGAAGCACACGGAAAAGTTGATCGCGCCAGTTTAGTTATGGATCGCATGACAAATCGCAGCAAGGGCTTTGGATTTATCGAAATGCCCAATGACAAGGAAGGCCGCGCAGCCATCAACTCGTTAAACGACACCGAGTCGCAAGGCCGGAAAATGGTCGTCAACGAAGCAAAACCGAAAGAAGATCGTCCCGCCCGTCGCGACCGATACTAAAATCGATTTTAGTTTGCAGAACCGGAAGGGTGGACATTGTCCACCCTTTTTGGTATTATGAGATGGGATATCAGAAGTTACTATGATGGATTCTTAGGTGTTTATCAACCGAAACCATTTGACAGCTACAAGTTGCAATACTACACTTTGTTTATGTATCCGCTAAGAAAGCTCGGAAGGGGGAGCGCGTGCCACGATGGTTGAATAGACTTGGCAGTGTTCTGTTCCGATTCTGTTTACTCCTGATGGCAGTCTGGGCGATGCTGGCTTTACTGTATTCCGATCTGCCGGGAGTTGAGAAAGCAGCTTGTGTTGCAATTTTTGGAGTTATGAGCTTATTCGCGTTCGTGGGTAAGTACAGCGATTATCGCACACGATTGGGCTTTATCGTTTTGTTTTCGATTGTGTTCGGTTGGTGGTTGCTGTTGCGACCGTCCAACCACCGAAATTGGCAGCGGGATGTAGCAATACTTCCATCAGCGGAAGTGAACGGCAGAATTATCACCATACATAACATTCGAAATTGCGATTATCGAACTGAAACTGATTACACCACTCATTACTACGATAAGACTTTCGATGTAACCAACATTCAATCGCTTGACCTCTTCTTGATCTACTGGGGTTCTCCCTATATCGCTCACTCGATCCTAAGTTTTAATTTTAACGAAGAAAATCCTATTAGTATCTCAATCGAGACCCGCAAAGAGGTTGGAGAAGAGTATTCAACCGTGAAGGGTTTTTTTCGGCAGTATGAGTCGATTTATGTTGTCGCCGACGAGCGTGACCTTATTGGATTGCGGACGAATTACCGTGGTGAACAAGTATATTTGTATCGTCTAAATGCCACCCCCGACTTTATCCAAAAGGTCTTCCTCGATTTTGTTGCAACCATAAATTCTTTGAATGTGTCGCCAGCATGGTACAATGCATTAACCGGAAATTGTACTACCGGAATCCGCAGTCACATTGTCCGATATAACGAGGACTCATTTTTCGATTGGCGAGTGGTTGTGAACGGTTTTGCCGATGAGATGCTGTATGAGCGAAAACGGATCGATACCAGTATGCCGTTCCCGGAACTGAAAAAGATAAGTCTGATCAATGAACGGGCAAAGGGGATAGATAAATCTCCGGACTTCTCCCGAATGATTCGAGTAGGATTACCGAACATGAAGCAAGACACAACAATCCAGTAGGGTTACAACTGTTCTTGATCGCAGTAGTAAGTATAGAACCCAGACAACAAAAAGTATCGATTGCTATCCATCTACTTTGCTGTCGTATGCAAATTTTGCTACAATGGAACAATTCGTACCGATTAATCAGCAGATTTCGCGGGGTTTGTTTCTTTTCACAGGGGGGTATCAAATGGAGTTGGGAAATTTTTCGATCAGCTTAGCGGTAACGGATATCGCAGCATCCAAGCGGTTCTACGAAAAGTTCGGTTTTGTCGAGTTCGCCGGTGACATAACACAGAAATGGCTGATCATGAAGAACGGCGATCATGTGATTGGGCTCTTTCAAGGGATGTTTGAGAAGAATACTCTCACCTTCAATCCCGGTTGGGATGTCAATGCGCAAAAGCTTGCATCCTTCACTGACATCCGTGAATTGCAACGCCAGTTGAAAGCGCAGGGAATACAATTCATGCAGGAAGCGGATGAAAGTACCACCGGTCCTGCCAGTTTCGTAGTTAACGATCCCGATGGAAACCCAATCTTGTTCGACCAGCATGTTTAAGGGAAGCTCGCTTCATCGATTTGGTAGGCATGACATTCTTTTTTTGGGGGGGTACAGACAGGTCTCCCGACCTGTAAATTTTCGTTGGGGAATCGATGGTAGTGGTTACGGGTTTCCAGACCCGTTGGTAGGGGCGCATTTTGTTTACATCGTAGGGGCGAATTGCAATTCGCCCTTTTGTTTGGAGTTGGTGGTTACGGGTTTCCAAACCCGTTCCGTAGGGGCGGCTGGTAGCCGCCCTTGTTTCAGTAGGGGCAGTCCCCTCTGGGTCGCCCATCCGTTTTCACAGGCGGGGACGCCTGTCTCTACCCTTTACAGGTGGTGGCGCCTGTCCCACAACCCATCACCCATTGCCAATTCCCCTACACCTTACACCTTTCACCCTTCACCTTAACAACACCATCTTCTGTGTCTTCACAAATTCTCCAGCCTGCATCCGCACGAAATAGGTTCCCGACGAAAGATGTTGTCCATCGAGGGTCACTCGATAACTTCCGGTTTGCTGTTTTTGATTCACGAGGGTAGTCACTTCCCGACCGGTGATGTCGAATAGTCTTAAGTCAACATGCCCCGGTTCCGGCAGCGAGTAGGAAATCGAGGTAGAGGAATTGAAAGGGTTGGGGTAGTTTTGAGAAAGCGAATAGGTTTCTGGAAGCACAAACGGTTCCGGGGTGGCATCTACTGTATCGATGTGAATTTTCGTGATGAATGCATCGAAGTTGCCACCATTGTAACTGGTATCGAATACGCCGACTGTGGTAGGAAAATTAAAACTACTAGTTGTGCCCACAATTATTATATTGCCAACATTATCAACAAGTGCTTTACGTCCTTTGTCATCGGAGGTTCCACCAACGTATGTGCTATATATTAGTCTTGAGCCGTCTTGATTTAACAACAAAAGAAAGCAGTCTGCAGTTCCACCATTATATGTTGGGTCAAAACCAAACTGTGTTACGGGAAAGTTGGAACTACCAGTATAACCTGAGATGAGAATATTATTGTTTATCAACGAAAACGAACCAGCTAAATCATTAGCTTGACCTCCTAAATAAGTACTAAAGAAAACTTGATTTCCATTGATATTCAGTTTTACAACAAACACATCCTCGCCACCATTATAGGTAGTATCGTACGCAAAAGGAGTAGTAGGAAAATTGTTACTTGTTGTGTATCCGATCATGATCACATGCCCTGAATCATCTTGGGCAAGTTTTGATCCTGTTTCGTTGCCGTTACCACCGATGTAACTACTGTACGCCAACTGAGAACCGGTTGTGCTGAGTTTAGTGATAAAACAATCTTCCCCGCCATTACTCGTTGTGTCAAACGCATCGATTGTTATCGGGAAGTCGGTACTTAGTGTTCCTCCTGATATCCATACATTGCCACCACTGTCAATGCAGACACCATTACCAAAATCATTTTGTGAACCGCCAAGAAATGTGCTAAAAAGTAACTGATTACCAGTTGAATTTATCCGAAGGACGTAGCAATCATAAACGCCGCCGTTGAACGAGGTGTCATATGCATTGGTAGTAGTCGGAAATCCTGTACCTGCGGTTGATCCTGTTACATAGAAACCACCGCTCCCATCGCTCGCCATTCCTGGCAAGTTCTCAGCGCCACTACTACCAAAAACAGTGCAAAACAGGAGAGCAGAACCATTTCCATTCATTTTAGCGATAAATCCATCCCCCGCCCCACCTAATGGGCCAAAACGATAAGTGGTAGGAAAGCTACCGTAGGATGTCGTCCCAGACACTACGATGTTTCCGACATCGTCAAGAAGAATATTTTCACACCCGTCGGTGCCACCCCCCCCCAAATAAGTACTAAACAACATCTGCGAACCATCGGCATTGAGATGTGTGATAAATCCATCGCTATTGTTATTGCTGTTAACGGGATCGTAAACACCAGGTGTGATTGGAAAATTCTCACTATTGGTTGAACCGGCTACGATTACTTCCGTATTGTTAACAACGCAAGCATCGGATGCGTAATCATTACCAAATCCCCCTAAAAATGTACTGTAGATGAGGGGGTCGATGCGTAAGGAATGGTCGGGGTTGTAACCATTGGGGAGCGTGATCCCGAAGGTGTTTTTGTCGGTCAGTTCAAATGCCGCTTCGATTTCATTTCGTGTTCCATTCGACGACAATTGATACACACTTGGCAGTGCCGTTCGCAATTCACCCAAGGATGTTGGAAGCAGAAGCTCGGTGATGGGCAATGGGGATTGGGCAATGGGGGATGGGGGTTGGGTGTTAGGTGATGGGTAGGGGCGGACTCCCATGTCCGCCCGCATCGTTTCTGTGGTATCGGGTGTATGCCATACGCCCCTACTGTTGTCCTTTACGCCATCGGACAGGAATGTCCGATGTACAGTTCCTTCAGTGGTTCGTGAATCGCGTAGCAGGTCACGAACATTTCCTGCGGGCGTGCGCGGCACGCCCCTACTGTTCCATGTCTCCTGTTCCCGGTTCCCGTTATCCAAATGAGATTGCTTCGGCGCAGGGCGCTCTCGCAATGACAGTAACGATTCCTGATCCCCGAACCCCGAAATCCGATCCCCCTCTAATCCTTCTACGGACATCCGAATCTGGGAGGGATCAAAACCGGGATGAACGACAAAATCGAATTCCAACTTGCCATCGTTTTCATACCATTCGATATCGATCCCTTCCCACACGTCACGATACACCACAGTAGCAAAGTTGCGGCAATTCGGTGCCCACTTCGTCGAGTCATTCCCCAAGAAATAATTATTCTTCCACGGTAGTTCGCCGTTCGGTTCTACACTTTGTGCTGACGCACGGTGTAAGGTGGAAAAAGATTGGTGCAAGGTGTAAGGTGTAGGGTGTAGGGTAGAAAAAGACTGGTCGAGGTTCTTGGAATTATTTTTTGTTGACCTTTCACCATTCACCTTTAACCCTTCACCCTTGACCTTTGACCCTTCACCCTTCAAGAACTTAAATTTCAAGGCGTGCGACTTCATTGGGAAGCGCGCGGGATGGCGGCGCAACATTTCGGGTAAGTCCCGTTCCATCGGATTGACGATTGCTTCCTTGGTGCGATCTTCTTTACTAACAAGCAACGTTATTCCATCGCGTTCGAGGAACCAAGTCATGCCATTCTTTGCTTGACACTTGTACAACACCCGCGCATCCCATTGCCCCTTGTTTTCGGTGAAGAAGAATGGTTTCGGCACTGATGTCATTCCGGCAGCAGAAGCAACGCAACGATTGGCAACCCCACCAATCAAGCCGAGCAAAAGTAATGTGAGCGTTAGAATGCGTCGGAACATCTTTATGCCCCCCGGGTAATGCGAGAAGAATTGTAACAAGAAATCGACAAAGCACCATCTTGACCTAAGATAAAAAATGAAAAAATACATCGATGGGGAACAATAGTATCGTGTTGGCAATGTCGGATGGGCATTGTAAAAAG
>JAOTSC010000086.1 GCA_030247525.1 bacterium
AATCTGAGCCGTAAGTCATTACCCCGTTTGTCAATAGGGTATCGTCGCACTCCCCGCCTGATCTGTTCTAATCATCCAACCATCCCCTTGTGCGTTCGTATTAAAAGAACGGTAACCGCCACCGATTAGAAATCCGCCAACTGATGTCGGATAAATACAACGAACAGCATCATCTCCACCACTGTCGAAAGTCCTGGACCAAATTGTCACATTTGATGGAGTTATTTTGTAGAGTTGGATATCTCCGTTCGAATTCTCCATGGCATTACAGACAGAAAACACGTAATTACCGTCTTTCGTCCATAACCCTTTACTGCAGTATTTTGTCGTCCCACCGGGGAGATACGCGGATGAGACCGTATCTCCGGTATCGCGGATTCTCGCCATCCACGGTTGGAAACCGCGCATACCTACCATGAGATAGGAGTCATCAGGCAGATGAATGATATCATTAAACATATCGTTCGTTGAATAGCCGTAGGAGCGTAACCAAACTTGTGTTCCCAGCGAATCGGTTCGTAAGGCAAATGAGCCGCTGTTCTGCAGCATTCCACAGGCAAGGAACCCATTATCGGGTAGTTGATACACACCGGTAAACATATCCTGGCCGGATGTCGATAGCGAATACAAACGAAGCCACTGCTGAGTAAGTGTCGCATTTAGTTTAATCATCATTGCATCGGTACTTCTTGCACAAGCGATCAGAAAACCACCGTCATGAGTTTGGATGATGCCGAATTTAAACAGGAATCCATTCAAACTGGTGGAAGCCACATACTGATTTAGGATTGCACCATTCAAGTCCAGTTGAACAACAAATAAACTTGCCCCATAACCGATGTATCCGGCAATAATCAACGTGCTATCCGCCAATTGTAAAACACTGCTGCCAAAACCATAGGCAGGATAGACTCTCGACCAAAGAGTATCACCATTGTAGTTTGTTCTCACGACGAAGAGCTGGCTGTTAATGTTTAGGAAATTATTGCCTCCGACTGCCACGGCTCCGCCGTCAAAGGTTTCGGTAACCGCAAAAAATTGTTCGTTGGTAGTTCCCGTTGAATACTGTCTTGACCAGACCGGAAGAAAACCACTGAACGCGGTAACCCGATAGAAACCATTGGGATTGCTGGTGGTGTCAGTCGCAGAAAGTAACGGAGTATTCGCTACCAATGTACTGAAACCGTTTGGTGTGAAGTATGCCGAATCGGAACGATACAGCCGGTACAAAGATGCACCAGCAGCAGAATCCCAAGTCAGCGTCTTATTGGGTGGAGTCGAGGAGATTCGGAGATTCTGCGGTGCATCCTGCGAGTAACTTGCAATATTCCTTATGGAGCGGCCTGACGTCCAAATCTTGTAATCGTGAGTTGTCGATGGAGAAGTGAAGACATGAAGATAGTCGGCGTGATAACCGGTTGCTCCTGGTGCATATCGAATACTAACCGCAGTCGAATCGCCAGCAGGCAACGACCGGGGAAACGATGACCACGAAGCGGTGTAATTTGTTGGCAGGCGCATCGAATCGATCAACACAGCGACACCACTGGTGTTTCTGATCCAGAGAACCTGACTGGTGTCGGTAGCAGATGGAATCGATCCAAAATCAAGTAGCAATGGTCGAGATACAATACTACCTGCAGCCAGTAGCTTGGGCGATTTGATGTGAAGGGTTCCACCGTGACCAGTGATATTCACCAGCCGGACTCTCACTGCGTCACCATCATCATACCAGACGGTTGGAATCACTACTGATACAATACTCCACGCCCCCGCCGCATTCGGGTTGGTATGGTTTTGTAATGCGGTGCCTCCCCGATGGAAGTATCCCAGTTGATACGTTGCACCATTATCGTTAGACAAGTCAACCCGCAGCGTATCGGATCCGGATGCCGCGTAGTAACTGTATTCAAACTGAAACAATACAGTACTGTTTGTAACACTTCGTAAATCAAACCGGGGGGTGATCAGGTAATCGAGTTTTCCGACCGCTGCAGAAATCGTCTCATTAGTAATAACAAATTCTTGTGATAATCCGCTTCCGGTAGTCAACCAAGTTTGAGTTGGATGACCGACACTGTCCGGGTTAAACCGTCCCCACCTTGGGGGAAACTGACCTTCCACCCGAGAGTAATTCATAACGTAAGGGGGTCGGAATGACTCTTCTCCGTGTAACTGAACAATACAGGAATCAGTAGTGTTGTATCGAAAAACAACCGAACCATCGTTTGATGTATCGCCCCCGGCAACATGCCAGGTGATCTGATAGTTGATCGAGTTTCCCGGCAGGAGATTGCTGATTGCACTAGCACCGTTGAAGGGTCCGGTGAAATGAATACTGTTTGTCGAAATCGGTAGGTTCCCTCCAACGTTTGTAATCGTTATTGCTCTTGAGTAAGAGGTACCCATCGTTGCTGTATTGTAATCGACAGATGCCACAGTACTCATTACCCCTAAACCAACAATTGTGAAATTTGCATCGGATGTATCCCGCAGAGTAGAACCCAACTGAATTGCCATCCGACAGTTGCTCCCCCCCGGACCGGTAACAGTCCAACTTCGTGTGCTACCAGTCGAAACCAGGATATTGCAAATCTCCTCCCAATTACCTGATGGATAATTGCGATTGATTTTTAGAATAAGCGGTAGTCCGGTAACTTGCGATTGCCAACGCACAGTCGTTACTGTTCCAACAGTCAACAACTCACCACCATTGGGAGAAACCAGTTGCCAGGGATTGCGAAATGAAATATCGGTGTTACTGGTATCCCCCCAAGCATGATCTGTGGTTGTTACCCGTACCCGGGCATGTTCGGTCGAGATGTCGGGTATCGTCCAAGCACACCATCCAGTATTGACTGCGTTAGTCGAGATCGATGACCAACTTCCCGACGGATAATTCTGTTTCCATTCGATGTTCACACGCTCTGTCGATTCGGGAAAACTGTATCGAATTGTGTCAGCGACAAGACGATATTTAATCTCACCCCCAGTAAAGGTTGATAAGGTGAGCGGTTTCCGTCTGACGTAAAACTGCTGTGACCAAAATTGTTGTCCGCTTTCGAGATTTGTAACTAAAAAGCGGGCGGAATCGGTAGTGGGTGCAGTCGGAGACCAAGAAACGCTTCCGACGCCCGGTTCGATGTGGAGATTATCATAGTGCATCTCGAGACTGTTGGTATCCATTCCATGACGACTGAGGCGAATGCTGACATTCATCCGGTAATTACTACTCCACCGCAAGGTATCTTCCAACAGCACCCAACTGGTGTCGGTTGTGTTAGGTCGAGTTATCGTGAACGAGCGCACCAAAATCGAGAAGTCATTCCCGGAAGTATCGGCCAACAACGGATTGTCAGGAACAATTGCAATCCGACAGTGTGTCCGTGATGATAACACATTCGGCGTCCAAACAAACGATCCTGCTGTAACTGCAACAGGAGAACCGTTCAAAGTTGTCCAGCTACCCGACGGATAGTTCGTGTTAAGTCTAATCGTCACATTTCCCGTAAGATTCGTGCTGGTCCATCGAATCGTATCGGCGGTTAGTGAATACAGGGTATCACTTCCGTTGGGATGACTAATCGCCAACCGCGGCGCTAAAATTGTTGTATTCGTTGGGGTAATGACAAATGTATTGGGGTTGCTATCAAGGACTAATTTAAATCGAGCATTGTTTGTTTCCGGTCCCGATACTTGAAACAAGTACTCTCGATTGGCAGTAGCATTTGTTATCCATGGCGACCAGGAGCCGTTGGGGTAATTTCGGTTGATATAGAGGCTGACAGTACTTGTCGAACCAAATGCCGACAAGTAAAACGGTACGTTTGTACCAATAATCAGGGTATCACTATAGGTTGGTCGGTGGGGATAATCAATTTCGACCCAGATGGCATCAAATCGGGCGACAAACGGGGCTGCACGCGAATGATCTCCGTAGGTTGTGAACATCGCATTCGTGAAAGGTAACGTGTTCCAGCTTTCACTGTTTCCTGAAATGAAAACACTGGTATTACCATCCGTATCGATTTTTGGTCCCCATCCCAAACTACCTAACTCTTCACCAGTTCCCCCAAAGTAGGTCGAGTAAACCAGTCGATTATCCGGATTAAAGTGGCTTAAGACCAAATCGCCATCGCCACCTTGAAAAGTAGTATAGAGTGCATCTGGTGTCGTCGGGTAATACGATTCTCGGGCATGTCCGCAAAACCAGAATCCACCTGCATTATCGGACTTGATATCCAATGAACGAATACCGATCAATGCTTCATGTCCATTTCCGGTAAGTGAGCAGTATACCATTTGGCCGGAACTGTTAAAGTGCTGAACAAATGAATCGGAAACCAGATTTGATGTCGAACGAAAAGTCGAGTCATACGCATCGGGCGAGAATTGCAGCCAACGTCCTTCACCAAGGATGTATGCACCACCATTTCCATCAGAGCAGATACCATTAATTGATGCCCACCAAGGTCGTAAGAAGCTGTAACCAACTAAGTCACCGGCATAACTGCTGAACAACAAACTGGATTGTGTGGTCGAAAGATGTGTGTAAAAGAACATTACTTCAGCCGAAAAGTGCCAATTAAAAGCATACGCGTTGGCTGTGATTGGAAAATCGCGGCTTTCCGTTTGACCGGCAATGTGGATTCCACCAGAACCATCTGCTGCAACATCACAGACATAGTCATTTAGCGAACCACCAAAGTAGGAACAGTAGGAAACGACCCCACTGTTGTTCATCCTTGCGATAAATATCTCGTTTGGTACCGGAAGCTCATTGGGATCGATCAATCGGTTCTGTTGAAAAGCATTGACGGTTGTTGGCAGGTTTTCACTCTGGGTATTGCCGACAATAACAAACCCGCCTGATCCGTCTGTAACGATATGGTCGATACCATCGTAAAGCGATCCACCGAAGTATCGTCCCATCAACAGTTGTGTACCGCCACTGTTCAAGTGAACGATCGCTCCATCATATCCGCCAGCGATTCCACCGGGAATCGTGACCGGAAAGTCGTTACTAATAGTTCTACCAGCGATAACCGCTCCCCCGAATCCATCGGAAATGATTGGGTTCGTATGGTCATAGAAGTAAACCGAAGTCGAGATGTTATCTTCCTGATTACCACCGATATAGGTCATATACACTAAATGGTTGGGACCCATTTTTGAGATTAACCAGTCTTTTACGCCTCGCATCGTCGTTGAGTATGCGCCGATTGTTAAGGGGAAAGTAACATTATCGGCAGTACCACCAAGAATGCAGTATCCTTCTGTACTCGTAGTAACAGAAGCAGTTTCCCAGTAATTGATTGCGGAGTCTGGATAGGTAAAAGTACAAAACACTAAAGGGTCGATACGTAATTCTTCGTCCGGTTCGTACTGCTTTGGGGAAGCAATTGTTAAATAGCGGTTCCCGGTGATTTGCCAGTGTGTCGATAGTTCTCTACGGTTGTCATATTGATCGGTCTGGTAGACTGCCGGTAGAATTGCGCGGACAGAACCCAACGATGTAGGGATTACCAGTGCACCTCCTTCGGTGGTCATTATCGCGCCGTCTGTGAGACCGGTGCATTCGATCCCGATTTGCTCCGGATCGGCGCCCGGTCTGACGATAAAGTCAAATTCTAACTGACCATCTTTCGTATACCATTCGATATCGATACCTTTCCACACTTCGCGATACAGCACTGAGGTATAGCTTTGGCAATCAGTACCCCATTTCTTGGGATCATTTCCGACAAGAAAATTGGTACGCCATTCCTGTGCACCTCGCGTTTCAATCGCATTCTGTGGAACGGGTTCGATGGGTCTAGGTTGACCAGACGTCGATGAATTGTGAAACTGGAATTTTAGGGCGTGGTAACGTATCTGTGCGGTATCCAGAAAGTCTTCAAACAGCTTACGTGCAATGGGATCGGTTACACGCTCCGGAAGAGCAGGTGGAATGGATTTCTGTAATGAAACAAGCGTTAACCCATCTCGTTCGAGAAACCATACTACTCGATTTAACTCCAACCGAAAAAGGACCTGTTCATCCCACTGTCCCCGGTTTTCGATAAAAGTCGGTGGTAGCGATCCAACGGCTGATTGCATGTTTGCGATTTCACTGGAAGCCAGTGCAAGCGTCAATTGCAGAAGGAAACCGAATAAAGTGAACGTCCGTTTCATACGAACTCCTAAGAATCGATTTTCCAAATTGATAAGGTGAGTCACAGGGTGAAAAAATATTTAAAAGTTATGAAACAATGATGGATATATCAAGTTTATTGTGGGATTGTAGAAGATTTCGATGTGATCTCTAAAGCAGATATCCTGTTGCTTACAACACACTGTTGCATATCGCTATACACCACTTTCTTCCCGAATGAAAACGAATGCTTGACCACAATTGGCCAATATCCGCCTTACAAATCAGAGATGGTAGGCAGATGCAGCACTTATTCAAACGCCCAGCCATCCGCAGCACCTTTCGACCGCCGCTACTACTTCCGTGAGCCTTTCGAGATTGTCACTTCACGGCAGTCGGATAAGGTAGCGATCTACGTTCCCGGCAAAGAGAATTTGAAAAAACTTACGGAACAGTCTTGAGCAGCAATATTAGAGATTACAGCGTCTCTAAATCCGCCGGCTCGAAATGTTCGCGAGGGTGTTTACAGCAAGGACATACCGCCGGTGGTTCTTTTCCGACATGGATATACCCGCACACTCCACACTTCCACTTGATCGGTGTTTCGCGTTTGAACACCGTTCCATTTTCTACCATCTCCAACAACTTCTGGAAACGATCCCGATGGTGCGCTTCAACTTTCGCTATCATTTTGAACAACAGCGCGGCTTCGCGATTTCCTTCCGCTTCGGCTTCCTTGGCAAAGGTGGCATACATTTCGGTTACTTCGTAGTGTTCGCCTTCCATCGCTGCTTTCAGATTTGCCGCTGTGTCGTGGGTTCCATGCAGCATCGTGTATTCGTCTTTGGCATGGCGCATTTCGTTTTCGGCGGTTTCATCAAACAACTTGGCGATATAGTGGAAGCCCTCTTTCCGGGCGACTTTTGCATAGAACTGATACTTATTGCGCGCCATCGATTCGCCAGCGAATGCAGCTTGCAAGTTTTCTTCGGTCTTGGTCATGATTTTGGTTCTCCTGTGGTGATTCCTAAGGTGTAGTAAGATGACTGTAGCTTCGTGTGTAGAAAAGATAATACGAATTCGATGCGCTTTCATCAAACAAAATTTGCTATAACACGATAAATCGAAAAATTCTATTGGTCGAACATGAATCACAGAGAATTGTTCTTAAGCTCTCCGGGAGCACAATCGTTATTGATGTCATCAATGCGTATCAATTAATAAGAAGTCCGTTTTGGACACACTGTTACCGCTCGCCTTAGTTCGACGCCCGATATCAGCCTGTCAATCATTCCGTTCCGGATGAGAAGTCTCACCGGAATTAATTCGCGCTTGCCGCAATTTGCGCAAGCATCCCTGCCGTTGATATGAGTTGCGTATGAAAATATTATTGGTTTATCCCGTGTGTCCAGACACGTTCTGGAGCTTTCGGTATGCGTTAAAGTTCGTTGGGAAACGAGCAAGCGGCCCTCCACTCGGACTGTTGACCGTAGCGGCGATGTTGCCGGTAGAGTGGTCGAAGAAATTAGTAGATATGAATGTCGAGAAGTTGTACGACAAAGACATCTCCGAAGCGGATTTTGTTTTTTTCGGCGCGATGTAAATTCAACGAAAGTCTGCTATCGAGGTGATCGAACGTTGCAATGCGCTGGCTACGAAAATCGTGGCGGGTGGACCATTGTTTACGGCACACTCCGAAGATTTTCCGACAGTCGACCACTTTGTATTGAACGAAGCGGAGATTTCTTTGCCGCGCTTCTTGGCGGATCTATCGCAGGGTACGTTACAACGGCGTTACACTTCGACTGAATTTGCCGATTTAAGCGATACACCGATTCCCCTTTGGCGATTGATCAAGTTTAAACATTACGCTACGATGAATGTGCAATACTCCCGCGGCTGTCCTTATGATTGTCACTTCTGCGATATCACGGTGCTCTACGGAAAAACGCCGCGCACTAAAAGTGCATCACAACTGATTGCCGAATTTGACAGCCTTTATCAAGCCGGTTGGAAGAGTAACGTCTTTCTGGTCGACGATAACTTCATCGGGAATAAAGGGAAAATAAAAAGAGAAGTGTTACCAGCATTGATCGATTGGATGAAACGCCGTAAGAACCCGTACGTCTTGTCGACCGAAGCGTCGGTAAATCTTGCCGACGATGATGAATTAATGAGATTAATGGTTGCTGCCGGATTCGACACGGTATTCATTGGTATCGAATCACCCAACGAAGAGAGTCTCATCGAATGCGACAAAAAGACCAATCGCAATCGTGATTTGGTTGCCAGCGTTCACAAGATTCAATCGGCGGGATTGCAAATCCAGGGCGGTTTTATCGTCGGATTCGATAACGATCCACCCACCATTTTCAAACAAATGACACGCTTCATTCAAGATACCGGCATTGTAACAGCAATGGTGGGATTGTTGAATGCTCCAAAGGGAACCAAGTTACACACCCAGTTAGAATCGGAGGGGCGATTGGTGAGTACGTTCTCCGGCAGCAATACCGATTTTTCTCTCAACTTCATTCCGAGAATGAATCCAGAGGTATTGGTGGAAGGGTACCGCAGCGTGTTGGAGAAAATATATTCACCGAAACATTACTACGCCCGGGTGAAGCATTACCTCCGTGACTATAAAATAACATCGAAACGAAAGTTTCGGGTTCGGTTGCCGGAATTGCACGCACTCTTTCGCTCGACAGTAGTGTTGGGGGTGATAGGTAAAGAACGCTACCAGTATTGGAAACTGTTCTTCTGGTCGTTAACGACCCGACCGAAGTTGTTTCCCTATTCGATAACATTAGCAATCTACGGTTTCCATTTTCGGAAAATTATGGAAAGCATGAGTATGAATCATCCGGCAAAACCGATCTAAGGATAACACCAGCGTCATCACTGAATGGCGATTAGATTAGAAAGAAGCAAAAGAAATGTTAGAGAAAAATATCGGGTCCAATGACCGCATCGCGCGGGCAGTCATTGGTCTCGCATTGGTAATCTGGGCGCTGACGGGAGGACCGCTCATCGCTTGGTTAGGCGTTCTACTGTTGGTAACGGCGGGAATGTCAAGTTGCTACCTATACAAGTTGGCAGGCTTTAGTACAGCTCCACCACCGCCCAACAAGAACCTTACCGAAAATCGTTACGGCTTGAAGAAAAAGCGGCATTAATCCCGTAAGTCGCGGTTAAAATCAAATTGGTACCTTGGTTGACTCAATGCGGGTCAACCAAAGAGAGATGCATAGTCTCTCTGAGTGAACTACATCATGTTAACGAATCCGCAATATCGATCGATTCCTTGTCGCTCGATGAAATCTTACGGATGAGTCTACTTACATGTTTTTCGACGGTGAAGATTGCTCATTCGACCACACCCCCGATAGCATTTTTACAAAGGTCGCAAGACTATCCACGCTACCGAGAGGTGGACAGATTTGGAAGCAGCGCTGCCAGTCGGGTAATGCCTTCCCGGATTTTTGTTTCCGATTGGTTCGAATAATTCAAGCGTATGAAATTCCGTTTCTGGTCATTCGCGAAAAATGAATTCCCGGGAACAAATGCCACTTTTTGTGTAATCGCTTCTGCCAACAATTTTTCGGCATCGACGTCTTCCGGCAACTCCACCCAAATGAACATTCCGCCATCAGGGCGGCTCCATTTCGCTCCTGTTGGCATCGTTTCCGCTAATACATCCAACATTGCTTGCGCACGTTTGCCATAACTCGTACGAATCTTTTCGATGTGTCCTTCATAATCGAAGGTGCGCAAAAGATGTTCAACCACTCGCTGTGAAAGCGATGAGGTATGTAAGTCGGACGATTGTTTGGCGACCGCGAGACTCCGTACAAACGACTCTGGTCCTGACAGCCACCCAATCCGTAAACCCGGTGCGAAAGTCTTCGAGAACGTTCCCAAAGAAACGACAACCCCTT
Organism: bacterium; assembly: GCA_030247525.1. Classification (NCBI taxonomy): domain Bacteria; species bacterium. The sequence goes on from JAOTSC010000086.1 coordinate 10,075, forward strand.
GGGTATCCAACGAAGCTAACGAAGGAACCCGTTCGCCACGGAACCGCAATTCGCCATAGGGATCGTCTTCTAAAATGTAGAAACGATGGCGCTGCGCCAACCGTACCAACGCCTTCCGCCGCTCTAGCGATAAGGTGCGTCCGGTTGGATTGTTAAAATTGGGAACGACATATAACATCTTCGGTTGGTGGGTGAGCAGAATATTTTCCAACTCTTCAACGACCATACCGTTTTCATCGCTCTCAACAACGACAAATTCCGCTTCATAGGCGCTCATCGCCTGTAGCGCGGCGAGATAACTCGGATTCTCGACAATGACTGCATCACCGGGATTGAGTAATACCTTAGCAACCAAATCGATTCCCTGTTGCGAACCATTCGTTATAAGTATCGCATCGGCAATGGTGTGTGAACCCTGCTGGTTTAGCCGGTTGGCAATCGCTTCGCGCAACGGCCGGTACCCTTCCGTTGTGCTGTACTGCAATGCCGCCGCGCCATCACTGGACAACACCGCGGTATGGGCGGCGGCGATAGCTTCGACTGGAAACAATTCCGGTGCCGGGAGACCACCGGCAAATGATATGATTTCCGGGCGTTCCGTCACTTTCAATATTTCCCGGACTGCCGACGATTTCACAAGCGACATACGATGAGCAAGTTCCGGCATTGCATGGGCAGTCAGCTTTGTGGTTGGGAGTGGTGCAGGCATCATTGTTTCCCCGCTTTCTGAGGTGTTGGAATCGCAAGCGCAGTCGTCTCTTTAATCGACGAGAGCGCGATGGTCGTATCGGTATGGGTCACCCCTTCGATAGTGCGTAAGGTATCGACTAATAGCTTATCAAGGGATTTCGTGTTGTCGGTTTTTACTTTCAGGAGGTAGGATTCCGGTCCGGCAACGCGATAGCATTCGAGGATTTCCGGCAATGAGCGCATTTGCTCACCAAACGCTTCAAAGAAGCGAGGGTGTTCGATGCCCACCGAAACAAAAGCGGTGATATCTTTGCCTAACTTTGCCGCATCGACAATGGCAGCATAACCGACAATGATCCCCCGCTCCTCTAATTTCCGGATCCGGTCGGCAACCGCCGGTTGCGATAATCCTACCAGTGGAGCGATCTCACTTTGCGTTGCGCGTCCATTCTGCTGGAGGATTTCGATGATTTTTAGATCGATCGCGTCCATATTATCACCTATATATTATAAGCCATAAAACTCTTACTAATATAAGATATAAAGTAATCGGGGCGTTGTCAAGTGGTATTATCGATCAGAAGAAAGTTCTGGGAGAACATTTTCCAGTAGGTTAGCGAGAATTGGGAACTGGAGACATGAATCTATCTCACAATTGGTAGCCACGGACTTTAGCCCGCGTTTCATCAATTTGTGTAGCCTGTGCGCGGGCTAAAGCCCGCAACTACCAGCTTGAAGTATGAATAGCAAGATAGCTTCATGTAACGGTCGGGCGAATGGAATCTGCCCACTTCTTTTTGCGCGGTCGCGACTTTATTGAGACCTTTGTATGAATCGCTATTCTTGTTTTTGTGAGGAAACCTCCGTGCGGCGGATGATGAGCGAACCTCATTTGTTGAGTACGGGGGAGCCGGTGTTTGCCCCTTTTGTTTTGGGTTGGTGGTTTTGTACTGGTGGTTACGGGCTTCCAAGCCCGTCTTTGGTTGAATTTTGGGTTGGTGGTTACGGGTTTCCAAACCCGTTCCGTAGGGGCGAATTGCAATTCGCCCTTTTGTTCGGGGTTGGGTGGTTACGGGCTTCCAAGCCCGTTCCGTAGGGGCGTGCCGCGCACGCCCTTATGTTATCGTAGGGGCAGCTGGCAGCCGCCCTTGTTCAGTAGGGACAGACCCCAGAAAAGTCTGTCCGTGTCTTTGCGAGCGTAGCGAAGCAACCCCGAAGGGCTCACCGAAGGTAATCTCATTTGGATTTACAAATGTAATAGTGGATACGGGTTTCCAAACCCGTTCGTAGGGGCGGCTGGCAGCCGCCCTTGTTTCAAGGGGCAGACCCTCTGGGTCGCCCTTTTTATTTTACAGGTCTGGCGACCTGTCGCTACCCTACACCTTTCACCTTACACCTTTCACCATATTTCGACCCCCTTCCCCCTACACCCTTCACCCTTCACCTTAGCAGCACCATCTTCTGTGTCTTGACAAAGTCTCCCGCTTGCATCCGCACGAAATAGGTTCCCGACGAGAGATGCTCTCCATCTAAGGTCACCCGATAACTTCCCGTTGGTTGCCTTTGGTTTACGAGTGTAGCCACTTCCCGCCCGGTGATATCGAATAGTCTTAGGTCAACCTGCCCCGGTTTTGGCAGTGAGTAGGAAATGGTCGTGGATGAGTTGAAGGGATTAGGATAATTGCCGAGTAATTGTGTAGTACTTGGCGCATTGACTGTCGGTTCGATTAGACCCGTGGTTGGAATCGAAAATATCGTGAAGAAACCGTCATCCCCCCATTGTGTAGTGTCGTTGTAAGTTGGATCGAAGGCGTTAGCAGTGGTAGGAAAGTTGTTGCTCCCAGTTCCACCGGTTAAGTAGAGTCGCCCCTGTTCATCACATACTTTTGCTGACACTCCATCAGCATCATTTCCACCGAAATAGGAACCGTACAATAGGTCAGTCAACTCTCGATTGAATTTAACAAGGTAAATATCGAATATTCCTCCGAGATATGTTCGACTTTCTGCATTCGATGTGGTAGGTAAGTTTTGTGCGTCAGTAACACCACAGACGATGATCGATGTGTCCGATATAATTAATAGTTTGCTGTTTCCAGGAAATGCTATGCCCCCCCAAAAAGTACTTCTTTCAATGTGGGAGAGATCGTAAGATATTCGAACAAGATATTGATTGAACCGATTGTCGCTATGAGAAGAATCATAGCACGGACCGACCACTGGAAAATCGAAACTGGAAGTAGCCCCAGTGACATATACAAAATTGGTGTCGATAACTGCTAAATCCGCATTCATATCTCGACCAATTCCACCAAGATAGGTACTTGCTATTATTTGTGAGTTACGAATTGAAAGGTGAACAATGGCAGCATCAGTACTGTCTCCAAAACCATTGAAGGTTGTGTCATATGCGCCGAGAGTCACTGGAAAATCCGGTCCATTGACGGTTCCTGTAATGAAAACGCCTCCTTGATGGTCGCTATTGATCGAGTTTGCGCTTTCTTCAAAAAGAACATTAGTTGATGATCCCGAACTACCTAGATAAGTACTATACTGTAATTGAGTGCCATCCAAGCTGACCTGAGTAACAAACCAATCGCTCATTCCACCTCTTGATGATGTGAAAAGAGCATTCGTTGTTGTAGGAAAATTAGTCCCTTCCGTGTAACCGCAAACCGTTATTCCGTCGCTATCACAGGTGATCGCAGTCGGGCAATCTAATAGCGAAGAACCAAACCGATCACTAAAAGTCAACTGAGAACCAGAGTTATTCAAACGGGTAATGTAACAATCAAAATTACCAGTAGAACCTGCAACCCCCCATGAACGAGTATTGGGATATTGAGCGCCATATTGCGATTGTACTGTTATCACAAGTCCATTGGTTTGATCATGGCAAAGTCCGTAACAATAGTCGTTTCCGAATCCTCCAACATAAGTACTGAATACTAGCGTTCCAGTAGTAGAGAATCTGGTAATAAAGCAGTCGTCGTTTCCTAAATAATTCCGATTGTAAGCACCCGGTGTAGTAGGGAAATTCGTCGATTCAGTGGAACCTGCAATTGTTGTACTACCATCCGATTCTAAAATGATTCCCGCTCCACTATCATACGAGTTACCACCCAAGAAGGTGGAATAGATCAGAGGATCGATGCGTAAAGAATGGTCGGGGTTGTAGCCGTTGGGTAGCGTAATCCCAAATATGTTTTTGTCGGTGAGTTGGAACGTCGCTTCGATTTCATTGCGGGTGCCATTCGCCGAAACCTGATACACACTTGGCAGCGCAGTTCGTAGTTCCCCCACGGATGTTGGCAGGAGAAGCTCGGTGATGGGCAATGGGGATTGGGCAATGGGGGTTCCATTCGTAGGGGTTCGGGATTCGGGGCTCGGGGTTCCATTCGTAGGGGTTCGGGATTCGGGGC
>JAOTSC010000087.1 GCA_030247525.1 bacterium
ATAACTCGCTCATCCTCTCTACAACCAAAGTTTTCTTACGAAGTAGGCAACGGCAAACCCGGTGCCGAAGATTGCCATCATGGTTACAAAACCAGCCGTAGATAGCACCGCCATTCCGCTAAGTGCCGCGCCACTGGTACAGCCTCTGGCGAATTGTGCGCCGATTCCAAAAAGCGCACCGCCAATCAAGGCAAAGATCCAACGGGTACGATTGGCGATCCTCGGACCCTTTTCGGTAACAATTTTTAACCGGTTACTCGCCAGTCCGGAGAGAAACCCACCAATGATCACGCCTGCGATTTCAAATACCAACCATGTTTTCAGGGGGGATTCTTTTCCTACTCCAACATAGCTATTGTAAAAGGAAGACGACTCGGCATGGCCAGGTGCAACAGCATCGACAGCAGTTACGACTACACTCTTGATTGCTCCACTTGCACCCAATCCTCGACCAGTTAGAAATATCGTCGCAAGGAGAACTAATCCAAGATAAAAACCTGCCAGATAGGGATTCATGTATTTCGTATTCATTGTCTTCTCACTTTACTTGATTAACCGAAGTACTGTTTTCGACTGTCGGCTCAGTATCCTCGTTGGGTAATTCTTCAAAACCGGTAATCATAGCACGCAGATTTGATGTGATTGTATGTCCGGTTGTCATCAAATAGATGTGTGCAATGAAAAACGCGACAAGAAAGTACGCACCGGCGACATGAGCGAGTGCAATAAACGACAAGCTTTGGATACTAAGAGTTACAACCTCGTGTTGTTGCGGATAACGATAGAACATGAAGAGCAATCCTGATAGTACCATCACAGGTAAAACTTGGATCTTCAGGGCTAAGTAAACGATCTTCTGCAAAGGATTCAGTTTGCTGATCTTTGTCTTTCTCGTCGGATGAGGCGCATTGTGAAAAATACCAACGAGATAGTATTCCGCTTGTTTCCGCAAATTTTGGCGAGTTGGTAAGTACTGCTTCCATTCACCGGTCGTGATATGCCAGAAGATTGTGAACACGATGAGAACGATGAATAGAATCGCAGCGATATTGTGATACTGCACAGCTTGTTCAAATCCGAAGAAACCGAAGGTGCCGTGAATCTCAAATCCGGTCATTCCGAGGAAGATAATGAGAATGGCTTGCATCCAGTGCCAGAACCGCTCGTAACTTCGGTACACATATTCCATTTTCATCACTTGCCTCCTTTCACTTTTCGGTGCATGTACCACCGAATACTGCCATGAACGATAACACCCATCAGTGTAAACAGTATCGATAACTTACCAATCCGCTCTATCCATGGATTGTAGTCTCGCCCCGGCAAATAGAAATCCGTCAAACCCGCCAGTCGTCCATTATCACGGGTATGGCAATCGATACACTGTACCGTTTGCTTAGCGGGTGAGACCATGTGATTGATTGGCCAATACATCTCAGTATTGATGAATCCAAACTGTCCGCTATAGGGGAGATTTATTTCTTTCATCCCGGCAGTTATCGCTTTCGGCCAATCGAACTCTGCCCAGTAACCACTGTCGCCGGGCGTTGATGAGTATGTTTTCGGTTGTATCAAATACTTATTCTGAGTGTCGTAGAGTTGCTTTGCGCGATGAACTTTCACTGGGTAGATTTTGGCATCGGGGTCGTCATAACTACCGAACAACTCGTTCATCTTCACAGGTTTAGTGGTATCTACCTGATCTCCCAAGAGATAGTGCGATGCGGTTCCATTGAACCAGTAGTACTCTGGCGTAACATTTTTGCCCCACCGAAACGAACCTTTGATCGACATGTACACATCGCTTCCTGTCGAATCGGTTTCTTCATAAGGTTCACCATTTCTAAGTTTCCCCGCTGTCGACCAATCCCAATGAAGTTTGGTCGGATTCACCTTTGCGTAAACCGGAATGTGGCAGGTTTGGCAGGCAATTTTCACGGTGTGTTGGTTAAGGATTTTATCGGTATGTGGTAGCGCAGAGTGGCATTGTTCGCAAGTGACCCGGTTGCGGTTCATGGAAGAAAGTGAGTAGGACTTCCCCAAAATCTGGTGCTGATCGGCGGTATGACAATCGACGCACTGCAGGTTGGATTTTTCTGACGCCATGTGAACATCCACGGAATGCTCTGGATCGAACATCGATTCTTCTAAATCGCCGTGTTTCACATTGTTGCCGCCACCGCCGTAGAAATGGCAAGTCCCGCAGTTGGTTCGCTGTGGCATTCCCACTTGCTGTGCGACTTTCGTGAGATTGACAGATGAATCCGGCATTCCCGCCCCGCCGGTTTTCTTGAGGTAGGTATTCGAGTTGTCGTGACAACTGATACAGTCGACATTAAGTGAATCGTGAAAATCAAACGAGTTGTTTGCATAGCCATAACCGATGTGGCATTTGTTGCAGCTTGGCTGGTTTCCGGAGATTCCAATGCAGAAATTGTTCAGAATGTTCTTCTTACCAACTGATCGAATCCCTTTGTTGGGAATGTACTCCAACCGTTCCCAATTCCAGTGCGAGGACTTCATCACCTCAGCTGCGCGACCGTCATGGCAAGAAATACAGGCGGCAGTAACATCTTGGGGTCGTTTGAAATCTTTCTTTAGGACATCAAACTTCGAGTGATCGACCACAGCTTTGCTCTTCTTGTGGAACTTTTCACGTAGTAGAGCAAGCGGAGTACTTTCTTCACTTTTCTTGGGAAGGGTTGTTACTACCAGTCCCGTTAGAATGGCTAATGCAATCACAACTAAAAAGATCCGCTTCATACCGATGCGTCCTTTGCTTGGTTTTCAAGTGGTATTGGGTTGTTAATGCCAGCGTTTAAGCGATCTCGTATGAGATGCTTGATCTCGCTGCAATTATTCGACATTAGATAGATTTCACAAGTTTGGCAGTCCCGGTCAGCACATACATTAGATTGATGCTTGTAGGTCCAACATCCAGCATCGTTTCGTTCATAAGAAGGACACTGAATTCTTTGCTCCATCGGACAATTGACATGAATCCAGCACGGAATCATCGCGTGAATTTTCCGAATCCCTTCGATGGAGATTTTCTCTTCAGTAATAGCGTGGCGGATGCATTTCAGACGCTCAACATCAGCGACTGAATAGAGCCGTTGATTTCCAGTGCTTTTCTTGATAATGATGAGTCCGCGCTGTTCGTAAAGACGTAAGGTTTGCACCGATACCTTCAGTATCCGTGCAACTGTTCCAACAGTAAACACTGGTAGTAATGGATCATCAGTGGGAGTAGGTTTAGACATTGCAGTGCTCGGATTACTTTGGTGGAAGGTCTACTATAAGTTGATTTAAATCGTTGACAAACTGCTCGATTTCTTTCTTGTGAAACCCTTTTTGCCGAGCAGCTTCACCAAGTGTACCCCAAATCGGGTCGCCACAAGCGATGCACTTGATGTGGTGTTTCATCAGATAGGATACCGCTTCGGGAAGCTCCGTTACGAGTTCTTCGATGGATGTGTTTTCTGTGACAACCATGTTATCTCACTTGGATTGAGTAATGGCTAATAATGCAACTTGGAAAGTTGTAACACACTCTGTGAAGTTTGCAGTATCGAATGGCAAGAATTCTAATGACCAACAAATCCCGGAAAAATCGGATTGTGATTAACAGTAAGTCGTTCCATCGGACATTGCCCTGGACAATTCGACAAATGTTTCGTCAGCCTTTTCTCATCCTTGAGTGTAATGACCAGCCAAGAGTGAATGATTACCTACAGTAAAGATAGTTAGCATAGCTGCTAAATGCAAATGTAGGATAATGAGTTTAGAATCACTTAGCAATAACTTTGTCACTTTGATCACAAAAGGTTGGGAAGAGCGCTCTCGCAAAGACAAAGAGAATGATTTAATCAAAGGACTCGACAAGACGTGTATTGAAATTTAGTAAGGTGACGTTTGATTTATTGTTGCGTAAGCAGAACATACTGCTCAATCTTGCATCTACCGATGGGTTGATCGAATAGGTTGATTGGTAAGATTGGTCTTCAGATGAAGCGGTGATACCGACTGAGTGTTAGTGGCAGAATGTATTTTTTATTTGCGTAGTCATAAGGCTGATCGTTACGTAAAGTGCTTTGGCACACATAAAAAAAGAGATGGTTTTGTAGAAATTGCTTTGCTCTCACCCAAACTCTTTGTATCATATAATCATAAACTTGTATTCAGTGATTGTTTGCAACTTGACTTGCCCATGAGTGAAATCAAGCACACTGGGATTAATACTTGCTCTGTATCGGTTAGAACTTTTTCTTCGGTGGAAAGACGAGATATGGTTCGTAAACGCATTGGAGTAGAGGTCTGTTCAAGCACTTTTCACTTTGATGCTTTATTGCATCAACATGAGTATATAATTGCCGGTCGTTGCAGTATGCAACAGTACAATTATTTGAGTTATCGCATGTCCAGTTCCCGACCGAACTGGACATTTTTGTTTTGACAAATCGTCGAATCGATTCTACTTAATACAAGTGTATCGATTGACACCAAGGTAGTAATCAAGAACAACCGTTACCTGCAAGAGGCCAACAATGAAGAAGTATCATCATTTATTGCTCGTCTGTTTGGTCGTTTTTATTGGCACTGCTTACGCTTCGAGCGAATTCTCACCTTCACAGATTACGATTAAGCTCACATCGGATTTCTCGGTATCCGTGAATCGTAACATCGATGGCAAAATCATGGAGCAAAGCGGTTCCTATACGCTTGATTCATACCTTCGGTCAATCGATGTATCAGAACTAACTCCACTCTTTACTTTTGACCCGGTTTCTTTGCGAAATCCCTACTTCAAGTCACTGGGAATGGATCGCTTTTACTTGTTAAATCTTTCACAACAACAGCAAGCCAATCTCCCCAGAATTATGAAAGAGCTATCGGATTTGAAGGAGATTGAGCTTGTCGAGCGAGTCAGTCTCCACCATGCCGACTACACCCCCAACGACTGGGGATTGAGCAGCCGAAACATGTACTTTCTTGACTCTTGTCGTGTAAGACAAGCGTGGGATAGCTATTCGGGAAGTTCCTCGATCCTTGCTGTAACCATTGATACTGGTGTGAACTATCTTCATGAGGATCTGCAAGGAAACATTGCCGTCAATACCGCCGAAGATATCAATCACGATGGCAGGTATACTACAGCGGACAACAATGGCATAGATGACGATAACAATGGATTTATCGACGATGTCATCGGATGGGATTTTGTCAGTTGTGGTGATTTAGGGAGTGAGGAAGATTATGGTCCCCGTGATAACGACCCATGGGATATGCAAGGTCATGGCACCCATGTCGCCGGTTCGATTGCCGCTGTAACAAACAATGGACGTGGCGTACCGGCTGCCAGTAGAAATATTCGAACGCTTGCTGTGCGTGCCGGTTTTAGATACTGGGGGGGGGGGGGTGGGTTTTCAGTAGATTTCATCCCAGCCGTCCAGTATGCGGTGAATCGCGGTGCGAGAGTTATCAGTATCAGTTTCGGCGGTACTGAATATGAAAGCGGCTACCAGACGGCAATCGATTATGCACGGGCGAACAACTGCCTTGTCTTCGCTTCTGCCGGCAATGAAAGTTACAGCATCCTAACTTATCCCGCGGCTTACAATGGTGTGATGTCTGTCGCTGCTTTGGGAACCGGAAATGTGAAAGCTGGATTTTCCAATTTTGGCGATTGGGTCGATATCAGCGCACCGGGAGTAGATGTTTGGTCCACCATCATAGGCGATGGTAACAATCGATATGGTCAAAAGAGTGGAACCTCAATGTCTAGTCCTACTGCCGCATCGGTTGCAGCATTAGCGCTATCAAACCACCCTACTTGGACCGACGACGGATTAGAGATGGCAATTGCTTTGACTGCAAGGTCTATCAACCAGCAGAATCCAAACTACGTTAATCTGTTAGGGAGTGGAATAATCGACGCAAATGCGTTATGTCGATACTCCGGAGGCAATATTGGAATCACCTTCCCTCGTGGAGGAGATTACGTTCAGATCGGGTCACCAACTGAAATTACTTGGCAAACTGTAAACGTTTCCGGGAACCTCGCAATTGATTTGATGCGAAATTATCCGAATGGAACCTGGTACAATCTTGTTGCAGAGACCCAGAATGATGGTAGTTACAATTGGACTCCCGCTGGAATTGATGACGCTCATGCTCGAATCCGAATACGAACGGTTACGAACATTCCATACTACTCCGTGATCTCTCAAGAAGACTTCGAACTTTTCTCAACACAAATCGAAGTTACAACACCCGCTGGCGGTGAGGTTTATCAGAACGGACTCCCTACAACGATACAATGGACAGCTCATCCTTCGGTGTCCCGTGTAAAAATTGAATTGCTACGATCTTATCCTAACCTAACCAATCCGATTACCATTGCATCTTCGGTGAATAATACCGGATCCTTTACTTGGAACGTTGTAACATCGGCGACCTACACTACCTGTCGCATCCGGATTACGGATGTAGATGATTCTCGTCAGTATGACGTTTCTGATGGCAACTTTACCATTGCTTATAACCCTCCCTCACAACTGACCTTACTTACACCGAACGGTGGGGAGCGCCTATTAGTTGGAAGCACCTTTCCGATAACGTGGAGTACCGGTTTTACGGGAAGTGTGGTCGTGGAAATGAAATCAGATTATCCGAATGGCACTTGGCAACCAAGGAATTCTGTACCGCTCGCTTCGGGACGCTATGATTGGATTGTTCCTGCTACTTTAACGAATAATGCCCGCATTCGACTTCGCGCGTATCCAAATGGCGTTTTTGGTACGCACCTGGATTCTTCTGATGCCAACTTTTCTATCGTACAACCGAGCGTTTGGGTTATCTCGCCAAGCGGAGGTGAGGAACTGCTCGTAGGTGATGGCGCATTGGTGCGGTGGGGTCATTCTGAGGTTACGGGTAATGTTGTGGTCGAGTTAAATCGTAGGTATCCGAGCAGTGACTGGAGCAGTTTAGGCACGGCGAATGTGTCAACCGGTTACCTTGAATACACCGTAACTGGACCGGCAACATCCATTGCTCGCATTCGCGTCCGTACCGAATCGGGCGACATTTCGAGTGTTAGTGAAGAGGATTTTTCAATACTACAACCTTCAATAAGCCTGTCCTCGCCCAATGGAGGAGAAGTATGGACTTTTGGAGCGAATCAAACCATTTCATGGAGTTCCTCTCATATTAGTGGCGGGGTGTCGATTGCAATAAACCGAAGTTATCCTTCTTCGGCATGGACCGTGCTCAGCGAAACGAATAATACGGGAAGTTTTAATTGGTTGGTAACATCTCCCGGTAGTAGTAATACCAGAATACGGGTTGTATCTCTAAGCAACCCGTCAATCGGTGATACCTCGGCGGCAGATTTCCAGATTACATCGCCGTCAATTTCGATTACCAATCCCAATTACAGTTTAAATCGGCAAATCGGACAGGGCCAGATGATTGAATGGATATCATCTCAGATTAGTGGCAATGTCAATATTGAATTGAACCGGGATTATCCAAATGGCGATTGGGTCGCTCTCTTCGCCGATACGCCAAACGATGGTTACGAAGTGTGGGTCGCAACTCCACCGCTAACAACAAACGCTCGCTTACGGGTGAGAACTGCCAACATGGTTCCCTCATACTCCGATGTAAATGATGCCAACTTCTCGATTACCGCCAGTTCTACATTGGAAGAGTATTTTGAGAACACTTTCCCCCCTACAAATTGGTCAAACATCGGTCGATGGGCACAATACCTCTACAACGGCAATCAATCTGCTCGATTGAATTACTATAGTTTACCCAATACCGGATCACGTGACACGCTTGTTACGCAGCTGCTTGATCTTGCCGGAATGGGTTCAGCGACACTTACTTTTAGTACCAGCTATGCGCTTTACGCAAGTAGTTACGATTCGCTATATCTACTGGCGAAAAACTCAAATGGTTCGTGGACTTCGCTGTGGCGTTCCGGTGGTGTTAATCTGGCAAATCGACCAGCGGGAACGCGAGACCCCACTGCATGGCGCAGAAACAGTGTGATTGTGCCATCCTCGAACCTCTTCGCTGGAACACAATTCGCTTTTGTCGGATACAATGCGTATGGCGACAATCTCTTTCTTGATTCTGTGAAAATTGGACAGACTGCTCCGGGGATCGCAGTGAATTTCCCCAATGGAAGCGAACAGTGGGCTACCGGATCGAGTCAATCGATACAGTGGTCATCCTACAACGTTACAGGCAATGTTGCGATTGATTTGAATCGAAATTATCCATCGAGTACTTGGTCGACGATTTTCGCTAATACAGCCAATGATGGACAGGAAAACTGGACTGTAACGGCACCGGTTTCTTCAAATGCACGAATTCGTGTCCGTTCGCTAAGTATGACTCCGCAAGTTGTGGATACGAGCAACAACAACTTTTCGATCTTTGCGCCTTATGTCGTTCTGAGTGCTCCGGGTTATGGCGATAATTGGACGATTGGCACAACTCAGTGGATATCGTGGGAATCCGCAAACATTACTGGTAATTTGATCCTCGAAATTAACCGCAACTACCCATCAGGTGATTGGGTTGTGATTGCCAATGACGTTGTCAATGATAGGGTCGAGAGTTGGGTGGTTACTGGTCCAGCAACTTCCAACGCAAGAATTCGGGTGCGGACGATGGGTATGGTACCGGAGTTATCCAGTGTATCCAGTAGTGATTTTCAAATCCTCAATCCCGTTCCCAGTCTGCAGTTAACTTCGCCGATGGGCGGAGAGATGATGCAGATCGGTTCACGACGTATACTAACTTGGAACCACCAACTCATCACCGGCAACATTTCTATTGAAATTGATCGCAATTTTCCATCGAATACGTGGGTTCCGGTTGTATATAACTCACCTTGCGATGGCAATGAGCCGTGGACAGTAACTGGGCCAATTACCAACAATGCGCGGTTTCGGATTCGCACATTGACAATGAATCCGGAAATTGTACAGTATGCTTCGATGGATGTCATGTTGACAGAATCGCCATCCTATTACAGTTACATGGGGATGCCTCAACCGATTGTCGACTACACAGTATCATCCATTTCGATAACGGTACCGGAAACCCTTTATGTTGGTGATATCAATTGTATGATCGATATCTCGCATAGTTATGATGGTGACTTGGTAATCCGGCTGAATAGTCCAATTGGAACATCGGTACTACTCTGTAACCGGCGTGGTGGTGGCGGTGATAATTTTGTGACAACGAATTTTGATGACGAGGCGACAACTCCTATCACAAGCGGCAGCGCACCATTTTTTGGAAGTTTCCGTCCTGAGCAAACGTTGTCGTACTTCGACGGCATTAATGCCCAAGGAGTATGGACTCTATCGGTCGAGGATATGGCTGGTGGTGATGCCGGAAGTATCAGTGGGATGTCACTAACAATTTCCGGAACATCGGTCTATCCGATCCAGGGAACTGTGTCTGGTGCTCTTCAGGGTGAATTGATCGATTCGGCACGGGTTCAAATTGGCAACGCGGTTTCCTGGACAAACACCAGTGGTTATTACTCAACCCAGACGATACCCGGAACCTTTGATGTTACCACGACCCGTGATGGCTGGAATACCTATCACGGGACTCTCACGTTAACGACTGTTCCATTGGATTACCTGATTGCGATGGCGAAACCGGATGTCGTCGTTTCTCCGAATCCGGTTCGGATGTTTGCTGTGGTTCCCGATTCTGTTACAACGAACATTCAGGTTCTCAATAATGGTGATGGCAACATGTACTGGAATGCATCGGTAATTTCCACCGAGAGTGTTACCGCATGGGATACCGTTCGGATTTACAATCTGGAAAACATTACCCATAGAAACTACAATTTTGGCGTCGAGTTCGTGCAAGGTTACCTCTATCTTGCTGTAAACAACTTCTTCTTCCGGGTTAACGCGGCAACCGGTTTATTGGTGGACAGTATTCCCATTGCCGGAGCAGACCCCTTCAGTTTTTCCATCCGTGACATGGCGTACGATGGTACATACTTGTATGGTTCCTGGGATAATCTATTGCGGGCATTTGATCCTGTTAGTGGTAACGAAATCACTGCCGCAAATGTGAATTGCGCTGCGACCGGGTTAACCCTCCACCGGGGAATAGCATACGATCCCGAAGAGAATGTGTTCTATGTCGGTGGTTATGAGGGAACAACCATATTTAAGGTAAACCGCAGTGGAACAATTCTCAGGCAGTTCAACAACATAACAAATGTATCTGGACTAACTTGGTGGAGTTCCGCACCCGATGGATTCCGATTGTACATCCAACGCCAGATTGCTATTGGTAGTGGTACCCAGGTACAAAAGTTGAATCCGCAGACTGGTCAGGTAGTTGACGTCAATCAGCAACTACCGTTTAGTTTTGGTAATTCTGGGGGTGGATGCTTTGTCTCAAGTGACTGTACACCGGGGTTTTGGGTATATGGTTCGGTAGTACAAGGTTCACCCGACCGGTTGTTGCTGATGAAACTGGCGGCATCCACATCGCGTTGGTCGCTGACCCCGAGTTTCGGAACTACATCGAGTAGTGGAGTAACCGCAATAGCAGTTTCTTATGAAGCGTTGCTAAACGATCCGGTGAGCACACAGAACACAACGCTCCAGATTAACTGGGGTGCTTCCGACTATATAACACAAATTCCAATGTCGGTCGAAGTCGGCGGTGTACCGTTTGCTTTATCACACCCAAGTGGATCGGAGATATTGTATACTGGAGAACCGAATACGATTCAGTGGAGCTATTTCGATACGACTCGGGTACGTTTTCTCCGAATCGAATTGAACCGTTCCTACCCATCAGATCAATGGGAATCGCTGACCGAGTCGACACCCAATAATGGCGGATTCAGTTGGGTTCCCGAAGGCGATGGTAGTACAACCTGTCGAGTTCGGATACTAAATCGCGATAATGCCAATCAAGCCGATACATCGTCGAATGATTTCTCGATTCTCCACTCGATGGTTGCAATTACCTCACCCAATGGTGGTGAATCGTTGCCACTGAATGAACCGGATACCATTCGCTGGGTTGGAACATATCCACCTGGTCAGTTGAAAATTCAGCTCTGTCGTTACTATCCGAATGGAGTCTGGGAAACAATTGACAGTGCGCAACACACCGAAACGAGGAAGTTATGGTTTCCGAGCGGTAACGTATCAATCAGTTGTCGAATCCGGATATTGCATGAAGAATATCCACTGATTTGTGATACTTCCGATACCGATTTCTCCATCATTCAACCAAGTTTGGAATTAATTTATCCGAATGGTGAAGAACCAATTTGGGTTACCGATACGATTAATCTTCGCTGGAGTTCCTATGGAGTACCCGGAGCAAAGACACTGCGGATAAATCGCAACTATCCATCAGGTCCTTGGAGTGATCTGATGGCTGGTTTACATGATACTATAACGAGTATTGATTGGGTAGTGACAACTCCAACATCGCAAAACGCCCGATTTGCAATCGTATCGGTAGTCACACCTGAATTTGCTGACACATCGAATCTCGATGTTGCAGTAAAACTACGAACGATTGCGGTTGTTTCACCCAATGGTGGCGAAATTCTATCTGGCGGGATGCGCGACACCATTCGCTGGACAACAAACTACGCAACTCGGATCTCGGTCGGCTATAGTTTAGTCGGCGTGAATCCGGGAGCTGTAACCATGGTTCCAGGTGGTACTGATCTCTTCGTTTCGGAAGGAGCTGGATCACTGGTTTGGAATGTTCCAGAGCAGTCAACAACCACTGGAAGAATCTATATTATCGATCAATCGCACAATGTATCGGATTGGTCGGATAACAATTTCACGATGCAGTCGATAACACCCACTGCTCCTCGCTGGTTGTCAGTTATCCGGAATGGAAATGCAATCAATCTGAATTGGGAGGAAGTGGATTCCAGCACTACCGGACAACCAATTGCGGTTACCGGATATCGAATCTACTCTGCTACGACCGCACCTTATGAATCAGGTTCGTGGACTTTGTTGCATACTGTAACTGCTCCCGCTGTAACAACTTGGATACATTCGGACGCATTGCCATCTACCTTACGATTCTACCAAGTAAGAGCGTATGTGCAATTTGAATCTGACTCGTATGAAAGTTCTCAGATACGCCCGAGAGCAATTCCAACGAAACGCTAAAGTAAACGTTCGCAAAATTCGATAGGGATTAATGTAGTGTAGCCGAAAATCGTTTAGGTCAAACCGTAACAGTGTTAAAAATACTTCTGCAAAGCTCGAGCTGCTTGAAACCCAGCTCGAGCGCGGTGGTAAGGTTGATGTGATCTGTAATGATGTTACTGCTGTGAAATCGTACACTTCAACTGCTTATTCAAGTGAGTTCGATAAAAACCGATATTGCAAGACGGTGCAATTTGAAGGGCATCGAGCTCGGCGCATAACTTATTGTACATTGTAGTCAACACGCGAAGGTTCGTGCGGTCGCCCTTTTCCTTATTGCTCGATATGCCCGCCTCAACCAGTTTACTTCGTGCCAACCGGATCATGCACTTTGGAATCATCGAGGTCAACTTCAGATATGGGTTTCGTTTGCTGATTGGTTGTCGATTGGCTAAGTGAACATGCTTCTCCGCTGTCTCAAGCATTCCCCAATAGGCGAACCAGTAAGAGCAGAGATATAGCTGAACCGCGCAGTAAAATGAATTTGGATCCTCAGCGGCATAGGAAGCAACTTCTGCGAAGTCTAAGTATGCGAACTCTCTGTTACCGCTCCTCGCGTAAAATTCACCGCGCAAATAGATTGAAGTATTCTCTTCCGACTGATTGTTTGTTTGGCGAAAGTAGTCGATTGTTCGATTGATCTGTTTGAACGCGGTCTCTTTTTCATTCCACGCGTAGTTGATTTCTGCCAAAGCTCGTATTGCATGAATCTCCAATGAAGGAACTTGCGCTGTTAAGGCAATGTCGATCGCCTCCGATGTCATAGCTGCGGCGGCATCCAAATCGCCACGGAGATAAGAGATCGACGCTAAATTACTTAGCGAAGAAACGATAAGTCGATTATTTCCTAACTGGCGAAACAGTTCGCAAGCCTTTTGGTTATCGTTCCAGGAGTCATCGAACCGAAGAGTTCGAATATGGATGAGTCCGCGTCGGAACAATGCGAACGCATGTCGATAGTCGTTTCCTGTCGCAACTGCGCGGTCGATCGTTTCCGTTATCATCTGAAGCGCCTGCCGATGGTTGCACAGCGAAATATGAATCCGCGCTAAATCGATTCGGATGTTTTCAGCCGACTCCTCGTTCCCCACCTCGACCGTCAGTTGTAGAGCGGACTCCATTTTCGATAACGCTTTCTGATATTTCTTAAGATCGCTGTAAATATTACTGATGTTCCAAAGAATCATCGCTGTTGATGCTTTATTGCCAACAATGCGGCTCATTGCGAGGGCTTTTTTCGCAGTTTCGAGGGATTTCTGAAAGGGGCCCGTGACGTGAAGAATATATGATTCACCGGTTAAACAGGAAACGACTTTATCGAGTCGCTTGTTGCGATGATATAGGATTCGCGCCGCTCGAAAGGACGCGAGAGCTTGATCGTGGCGATTCAACTTAACTTGACAAACGCCGGTTTTATACTGAGCGTCGGCGATCTTGACACGATCGGAAAGGGTATTGGCATGTTCGATGGCGGCGTGGTAGCTTTGGAGAGCGTCGTTGAACCAACCTGCTTTGCTTCGTTCGTCTCCCTTTTGCATTTCGGTATGAAATGCCTCCTCAACTGCCGCATTTTGTTGTTGCTCTAATAGTCTTTTTGATTTCACTGCTGGAATATATCCTTCTTTACGGTGTTCAAAGCATTCGAAACAGCATTGCTGAGATACCACTCGTGGTTTGCAATTACGACTTCACGAATAAACGCTTTCAATAGCGTAAAGGTATAGAATTGAACTGTTCGTGCATAACGAAAACGACTTTTGGAGACTAACCAAAATCTCGAGTATTTCAAGAAACTGAAACGAAATACATTACTTCACGAACGCTAAGATATATGTAGTTGTGATTATACGTGATACATGTAGATATATTATTA